>DASTKY010000302.1:0-7191 GCA_035715495.1 Gaiella sp.
CGAGGAGGCCGAGCGCTGGGCGCTCTCCGCCGTCGAGACCGTCGGCATGCAGGACATGAACTCGCGCTCGAACGTCCGGATGGTGCTCGGGCTCGTGCGGGCCGCGCAGGGCCGGGACGCCGAGGCCGAGCTGCTGCTCCGCGAGGCGGTCGACATCCTCGCCGAGACCGACTTCCGCTCGAGCGAGCCCGAACCGCTCGCCGCGCTCGCCGCGTTCCTCCGCGAGCGCGGGCGCGACGACGAGGCTGCGGCGCTCGAGGAGCGCCTCAACGCGCTGCTTCAGCCCGTCAGCGCGGTGCGGATCATCTGACTCGACGCCTCGTCCGGCGACTCCGAGACCACCGTCGCCGGCCGCGCGAACCCGGCGAGCGCCTCGCGCAGCGGATCGGCCCGCAGCGTCCCCTCGCCGTAGGGCAGGTGCTTCGTCTCGTTCCGGTTCGCGAAGGCGATGTCGGAGAAGTGGATGTGGAACGGCGCGCCGTCCGCGAGCACGCCGTCCGCGAGCTCGAGCGCGTCGCGGAACCGCTCCGCCTCGACGAACGCGCCGTCGCTCGTCGCGTGCATGTGCGCGAAGTCGACGACGGGCCGCACCCAGCCGACGCGGCGGCTGATCTCGACGCACTCCTCGAGCGAGCCGAAGTCGTTGACGCGCCCCATGACCTCGATCCCGAACGGCACCGCCCGGCCCTTCCCCTCGAGCCGCTCCCGCACGAGCGCGAGCTGCTCGACGACCGCCGCGACCGCGTCCTCGCGGCTGCGGCCGAGCAGGAACCCGGGATGGAAGACGACGACCTCGGCGCCGCACGCGGTGGCGATCCCGGCGCTGCGGTCGAGCGCGCCGAGCGCCGACGACCACTTGCGGCCGCTGGCCTCGAGGTGTCCGACCCAGCCGAAGAGCGGCGCGTGCACCGAGAGCGCGAGCTCGTGCTCCCGGGCGAGCTCGCCGAAGCGCTCGGCCCACGGATAGTCCATCCAGAAGCCCGACTCGAAGTCGATCTCGCACGCGCCGTAGCCCCGCTCGAGCAGGAGCTCGACGGCGGCCTCGGGGCTCTCGCGATCGGGTACCCGCGCCGGCCCGACTCGGATCCGACCCATGACGCCCGAGAGTAGACGCTCGCCGGCCGGGGAACCGCAGTCGGCTCCATGCGCACCCGATCGTGGTGATGAGGCAGTGCGACCGCGAAGCGGGCGCCTTCAGGGGTGTGCCCCGGCGAAGCCGGGGATCGAGCCGCAGGATTCCGCGACTGCGGAATCCTGCTCGGGACAGGAAGTCTGCAAATTGCGCTGCAAACGACGCATGTCATCCGACGGGTCCCGTACCCTCGGTCCCATGCTCCAGCCAACCCGAATCGATCTGCTCGAGCTCGACATCGACCTCCGCCTGACCGACCTCTGGCGCGAGGCGGCCGACATCGGCGAGTGGAATCTCGAGGTCGTCTCCGCGTTCATGCGGGCCGCCTACGGGAAGGGCTACTGCGACTCGCTGACCGAGGACGCCCCGGGCTCGCTCTGTCTCGACCACGGCTACGAAGTGCCCACACGCCGTGAGCGGGACGCTGCCGAGGCCTAGCCGCGGCTAGCGCCGCCCCGGAGGGCGTCGGACGGTGGATCGGACGGGCGTTCGGCCGTCGCCTCTAGACTTTCGGAGGTGGCACGCTCGTCGTCCCCCGCACGGCTCGTCGTCGCGCTGTCGGTCGCGGCGGTGCTCGCCGTCTTCCTCCTCTACACCTCGCTCGCCGGCGGAGGGACGCCCTCGGTCGCGCCGAGCGAGCTGAAGGGCAAGACGGGGGAGGTCTCGCTCGTCGGCCGCGTCGTCGGGACGCCGTCGGGCGACCCGCACGGCGGCGGCATGCGCTTCACGCTCGAGGACATCGAGGGGCATCAGAAGGAGAGGGTCACGGTGATCTACAAGGGCTCCGTGCCCGATCTCTTCCGCACCGGACGCGATCTCGTGGTCACGGGCACCCGGCAGGCGGACGGCACGTTCGTCACGACGCCGGGCTCGATGATCACGAAGTGCCCGTCCAAGTACCAGGCCGCCGAGTCCTCGGCCTAGGGCGCCCATGGCCGACCTGGGCCGCGCCGCACTCCTCCTCACCCTCGGCCTCTCGGCGTACGCGCTCGTCGCCGGCGCGGCGGCCGCCTGGCTGGGCAGGCGACGCCTCGCGCACTCGGCGCGCAACGCGCTCTACGCGTCGTTCTTCTCGACGCTCGTCGCGTCCGTCGTGCTCGTCGCGGGGTTCGTCCGGGACGACTTCTCGCTCGCCTACGTCGCCGGCCACTCGAGCCGCGACCTGCCGCTCCAGTACAAGCTCTCGGCGTTCTGGGGCGGGCAGGAGGGCTCGCTGCTGCTCTGGCTGCTCGTCCTCACGGCGTACGCGAGCCTCGCGATCTGGTTCGCGCGGCGGCGGGCCGCCGACCTCGTCGTCTGGGTCACGCCCGTCCTCGCGGGGATCGGCGTCGCCTTCACCTGGCTGCTCGTCGGCGTCTCGAGCCCGTTCGACACGATCGCGGCCCCCGCCGACGGGAGCGGCCTGAACCCGAGCCTCCAGAACCCGTACATGGTGATCCACCCGGTGTTCCTGTACCTCGGCTACGTCGGGCTCGCGGTGCCGTTCGCGTTCGCGATGGGCGCGCTCCTCTCGGGTCGCACCGACGAGCGCTGGATCGTCTCGACGCGCCGCTGGACGATCGTCGCCTGGACGGCGCTCGGCATCGGGCAGCTGCTCGGGGCGCACTGGGCGTACCAGGAGGTCGGCTGGGGCGGCTACTACGCGTGGGACCCGGTCGAGAACGCCGCGTTGATGCCGTGGCTCGTCGCCACCGCGTACCTCCACTCGGTGATGATCCAGGAGAAGCGGGGGATGCTCCGGGTCTGGAACGTCACGCTCGTCGGGCTCGCGTTCTGCCTCTCGCTCTTCGGGACGTTCCTCACCCGGTCGGGGATCGTCAGCTCGATCCACTCCTTCACCCAGAGCGGCATCGGCCCGTGGTTCCTCGCGTTCGTCGTGAACGCGGTCGTCTTCACGACGGTGATGATCTGGCTGCGGCTCCCGCAGCTCCGCACGTCCGCGAAGCTCGAGTCGCTCGTCTCGCGCGAGGCGGCGTTCCTCTACAACAACCTGCTCCTCGTCGCCCTCTGCCTGACGATCCTCTGGGGCACGGCCTGGCCGATCGTCTCCGAGGCGGTACGCGGCGAGGCCGTCGTCGTCGGTCGCCCCTACTACGACTTCTTCCTCCGCATCTTCGGCCTGCCGCTCCTGCTCCTGATGGGGATCGGGCCGCTGATCGCCTGGCGGCGCGCGTCGCTCCAGGGCCTCGCTCGCGTCTTCGTCTGGCCGGCGGGGGTCGCGCTGGCGACGGGCCTCCTGCTCATCCTGCTCGGCGCCGGCTCGTCGATCCCCGGGCTCATCGCGTACACGTTCTCGGCGTTCGTGCTCGCGACGATCGTGCTCGAGTTCGCCCGGGGCACGGCGGCCCGCCGCGCGCTCACCGGGGAGCCGGTCCCGGTCGCCTTCGGTCAGCTCGTGGGGCGGAACCGGCGCCGCTACGGCGGCTACGTCGTCCACGCCTCGATCGTGCTGCTCGCGATCGGGGTCGCCGGCTCGAGCGCATACGACTCGGTCGCCGAGGGGCGGCTGACGCGCGGGGAGTCGCTCACCGTCGGCGACTACACGCTCACCTATCGCGCACTGACCGAGCGGGACGGCGCCAACGCGACCGAGATCCGCGCTGTGCTCGACGTCCGTCGCGGCGGCGACGACCTCGGGACGGTCGCCGCGGGCAAGAACGCCTACAGCGCCGAGCAGCAGGTGTCGAACGAGGTCGGCATCCGCTCCGACCTGCTCACCGGCGAGGACCTGTTCGTGATCGCCGAGCAGGTCCGCGACGACGGCGCCGTCTTCTTCCGGGTCTTCGTGAAGCCGCTCGTCAACCTGATCTGGCTCGCGGGTCTCGTGTTCGTGCTGGGCTCGCTGATCACCCTCTGGCCCGACGCGCGCGAGGAGCGACGGCTCGCGACCCGCTACGCGCGGGCAGGCGAGCCGGCCGACCGACCCGCGACGTGAGCGTCTGGCTCGCGCTCGGCGCGGCGCTGGCCGTCGCGCTCGTCGTCGTGGTCGCGTTGCCGTTCCTGCGCGAGCCCGCACCGCCGTCGGACTCGCTCCACGAGCTGACCGCCGCGGAGCGCGAGCGGCTCGAGGCCCAGGAGGCCCGCGATCGTGCGCTCGCGGCCCTGAAGGAGCTCGAGGCCGACCACCGTGCGGGCCGGGTCTCCGACGAGGACTACCGCAGCGTGATCGGGGTCGTCCGACGGGATGCAGCCGACGCTCTCCGTAGGCTGGACCGGGTGGAAGGAGCCCGCACGGGAGGGGCGAAGTCGCGGTGATGCGTCGTCGCGGCCTCGAGTCAGCCGCCGCAGCCGCCGTCCTCATCGTGTGCCTGCTGCTCGCGGGCACGGCGGCGGGCGACCCGGGGAGCGAGAAGGCCCAGGTCGACGGCCGGCTCGGCAGCCTGCGCGACCGCGCTGCGAGCGCCGAGCGCCAGGCCGGCGTCCTCACCGAGGAGCTGAGCGCGGTCGCGGGACGCGTGCGTCAGCTGCGGGCGGGCGTCGACGCCCAGCAGGCGCGGCTCGACGTCCTCGAGGGAACGCTCTCCCGGGCGCGGTCGCGGCTCGGGACGCTCGACCGGCGGATCGCGACGCAGACCGCGAGGCTCACGCGCCTCCGCGGCGAGTACAGCACGGCCCTCGCGCGGCTCGAGCTCCGCGTCCGCGAGCTCTACATGAGCGATCGGCCCGACCTGATGGCGTTCGTGCTCGGGACGGCGAGCTTCGCCGACCTGATCGACAACCTGGAGCTCCTCGGCCGCATCGGCCGGCAGGACAAGCGGATCGCCGAGCAGGTCAAGGGCGCTCGCGACGGGGTGCGGGAGGCGCGGCGGCAGACGCGGGTCGCGCGGCGCGAGGCTGCGCGGGTCGAGGCCGCCGCCGACGCGGCCGCGAGCGAGCAGCGCGGCGTCGTCACCCGGCTCGTCGCGAGCCGTGACGCGCTCGTCGCCGCCGAGCACGCGAAGTCCGCGACGCTCGCGTCGATCGAGGAGGGCCAGGCCGACGTCCACGCGGAGATCGAGGCGCTGGAGGACCGCAGCGCGGAGCTCGCGGAGCAGATCCGCCAGAGCCAGCAGGGCTCGAGTTCGACGCCGGTCCCCCCGCCGAGCGGCAACGGGATCCTCGCCTGGCCCGTCTCCGGCGCCGTCGTCAGCGGGTTCGGCATGCGGTGGGGCCGGATGCACGAGGGGATCGACATCACGGCCTCGATGAACACCCCCGTGCACGCGTCCGCCGCCGGCCGGGTCATCAACGCCGGCTGGCTCGGCGGCTACGGCAACCTCGTCGTCGTCGACCACGGCGGCGGTCTCTCCACCGCGTACGCCCACAACACGTCGTTCGCGGTCTCCGTGGGCGACACCGTCTCGGCCGGCCAGGTGATCGCGTACTCGGGGAGCACCGGCAACTCGAGCGGCCCGCACGTGCACTTCGAGGTGCGCGTCAACGGGTCGGCGGTCGATCCGCTCGGCTACCTCTAGCGACTACGCCGCGTCGATCGCGACCGGCAGCTCGTCGGAGACGACGAGGTGCAGGTCGGGCAGCGCCCGCCAGCGCTCGTCGAGCCCCAGCCCGTAGCCCGCGAAGAGCTCGTCCGGCACGGTGAACCCGACGTGGTGCAGGGGGATGTCGCCGACGAGGCGCCGGTAGGGCCGGTCGAGCAGCGTCACCGCCGCCAGGCTCGCGGGGTCGCGCTCGGCGAACTGGCGGGTGAGGAACCCGAGCGTGAGGCCTGTGTCGACGACGTCCTCGACGAGGACGACGTGGCGACCGGCGGGCGGGCGGTCGAGGTCCTTGAGGAGCCGCACGCCGCCGCTCGCGCGCCCGCTTCCGTACGGAGCGAGCTCGATCACGTCGAGCTCGTGGTCGAGCGGCATCGCGCGCGAGAGGTCGGCGAGGAAGACGGCGCTCGACTTGAGCGGCGCGACGAGGAGCGGAACCGTCCCCTCGTACGCCTGCGCGAGGTCGGCGCCGAGCTCGGCGACGCGCGCCGCGATCGCGTCGCGGTCGAGGTAGACGTCGCCGATCGGCTGGCCGTCCGCCCGGAGGCGGTGGGCGGAGGTGACGCGGCTCACGAGGCGATCCGCAGCCGGTAGCGCTGGGCGAGCCGTTCGATGTCGCGCCGGTAGAAGAGCTTGACGTTGACGTCCGGGTAGAGCTGCCTGAGCTCGCGGAGCTTGCGGTTCTTCCGCGTGACCAGCGACTGCTTCATCACGGTCACCTCGATGTAGAGGTCCTGCTCCGGGAGATAGAAGTCGGGCGTGAAGGCCCGGGTGACGCGCCCCTCCTCGTCCTGCTCGAGCACGAACGAGCGCGGCTCGTAGTCCCACGGGATCGCGTACCAGTCGAGGATCTGCGCGCATTCGCGCTCGGCGGCATTGACGAATCGAGGCGGACGAGAACCGCGATATGCCTGGAACTGGGTGCTTTCCGGGGGCGACTCGGGCACCAGGACGAGGGTAGCGACGGCTTCGGACGGCCCGATTTCGCCCTGCAAGCGGCTGCTTTCGGGCACCGGACCGGCCCCGTAGACTGCGTCCCGTGCCCTCCAGTGAACGGCCGTTCCGGATCGCCCACCTCTCGGACCTCCACTGCGGAGGCCCGTACTTCGAGGTCAACCTGCTCGAGCGCGCGATCTCGGAGATCAACGAGCTCAAGCCGGACATCGTCGTCTGCTCGGGCGACCTGACGACGTACGGCTTCAAGCACGAGTACCAGCTCGCCCGCCAGTACCTCGACCTGATCGACTGCGACTCCTTCGTCGTCGTCCCCGGGAACCACGACGCCCGGAACGTCGGCTACGTCCACTTCGAGGAGCTCTTCGGCGAGCGGAACTCCGTGACCCGGGTCGGCTGGGTGACCGTCGTCGCGGTCGACTCGACGGAGCCAGACCTCGACCACGGTCAGATCGGGCGAGGCCGCTACCGCTGGATCGAGGAGCAGTTCACCGAGTCCGCCGACCTGCGGATCTTCGTCCTGCACCACCACCTCCTGCCGGTCCCCGGCACGGGGCGCGAGCGGAACGTCGTCTACGACGCCGGCGACGCGATCGAATGCCTGCTCCGGTCGGGCGTCCACCTCGTTCT
>DASTKY010000303.1:0-5634 GCA_035715495.1 Gaiella sp.
TGCGCGACCGCGCAGTGGTAGCACTCGAGGAAGTTCTCGACGCAGACCTTCCAGTTGCACGCGTACTCGGCGGCCTCGGCCCGTGCGTGGAACTGCAGGCCGTCGAGCTCGACGCCGCCGGCCGCGAGGTGCTCCGGAAGCTCGCCGAGCACGGCGGCGAGCGGCTCCGCTTCGGGGTCGGGATTGACGAACACGAACGGACCCCAGGTGTCGACCGAGACCCGTACGAGACCGAGCGCCTCCCGGTCGAACCCCGGCTCGCGGTCCGATCGCGGCGCGCGATGCAGCGCGCCGTCGAGACCATAGGTCCACGCGTGGTACGGGCACTGGATCGACTCGCGCCGCACGTCACCCTCGCAGAGCGGGTGCCCGCGATGCCGGCAGACGTTGACGAAGCCGCGCAGCTCGCCGTCGCGTGCGCGCGCGAGCAGAACCGGCAGCGTTCCGGCGTGCGCGGCGGTCAGCTGGCCGGGCTCGGCGACCTGATCCGCACGCGCGGCGTACTGCCACGAGCGGGCGAAGATCCGCTCCTGCTCGAGGCGCAGCACGGCCGGGTCGACGTACCACGCGTACGGGAGTGTGCGCAGCACCCGAATCTACGCTCGTTTGAGTGCCTGCACCCGCCGCCGGTGCGTCAGCGACCGACTTCCCAGGCGAGGTGTGCGAGCTCGGGCTCGATCAGCCTCTCCCACGCGAGCGCGACAGCCTTGGGGGAGCCGGGAACCGAGATCACCACGGAGCCCCGGTACGTGCCGGCGGTGGCGCGCGAGAGCATCGCCGCGGCGCCGACCTGCTCGAAGCTCAGCATGCGAAACAACTCGCCGAAGCCGGGAAGGGTCTTCTCGAGCATCCCGGCGAGCGTGTCGTAGGTCGTGTCGCGCCTCGAGACGCCGGTCCCGCCGTTGACCACGACGACCTGCGCGCCCTGCACGAGCTCGTCCACGGCGGCCCGGATCTCGTCCGGCTCGTCCCGCACGACGTGGTAGCCCGAGACCACCGCGCCCGCCGCGGCGATGCGCTCGTGGAGCCACGCGCCGTTCGTGTCCGTCTCCTTCGTGCGCGAGTCGCTGACCGTGATCACGCCCACCGACACGGGCCCGCGCTCCTCCGCCGCTGCGCGATGTGCGTCGGTGCCCATGGCGCTCGATCCTACGGGTAGCCTGACGCCCCGTGAGCGCGCCGACCGACGTCGTCCAGGGGGCCGTCGACCGCCTGCAGCCCCTGTTCCACGCCTCCGCGCTCGCCTGGTGGGACGCGAACGTGGACGCGACGGAGGAGCACGAGCAACGGCGGGTCGCCGCCGAGCTTGCCCTCTCCGACGCGCTCGCCGACGCGGACCTCTTCGACGAGGTGAGCGCCGCGCGGGCGAACGGCGCGGACGCGACCGTCCGCCGCGAGCTCGACCTGCTCCACGCGAGCCTGCTCCCGAATCAGGTGCCCGCCGAGCTGCGCCACCGGATCGTCGAGCTCGAGGCGAAGGTCGAGTCGGTCTTCGCCCAGCACCGCGGCGTCGTCGCCGGGCGCCCCGTCGACGACAACGAGATCAAGCGGATCCTCCGCGAGAGCGACGACGAGTCCGAGCGCCGCGAGGCATGGGAGGCGTCGAAGACGATCGGCCCGGTCGTGGCAGACGACGTCCGCGAGCTCGCGCGCCTGCGGAACGAGGCGGCGCGCACCCTGGGCTTCCGCGACTGGTTCGCGCTCTCCGTGGCGACCTCCGAGATGGACGAGACGCGGCTCTTCGAGACGCTCGACGAGTGCGACCGGCTCACCGGCGAGGCCTTCACGGCGTGGAAGGCCGCGACGGACGCGAGGCTCGCGGAGCGGTTCGGACGCGCGCCCTCCGAGCTCCGCCCGTGGCACTACGAGGACCCGTTCTTCCAGGAGGTGCCCGCCGCCGGCGGCGTCGACCTCACCTCCGTCTTCGCGGACGCCGACGTCGTCGAGCTCGCCCGCGCGACCTTCGCGGCGATCGGGATCGACACGGCGCCGATCCTCGAGCGCAGCGACCTCTTCTCCCGCGACGGCAAGTGCCAGCACGCCTTCTGCATCGATGTCGACCGCAAGGGCGACGTGCGGGTGCTGGCCAACGTCGAGGCCGACCGGTACTGGGCCGACACGATGCTGCACGAGCTCGGGCACGGCGCCTACGACATCGGCTTCGACGGCTCGCTCTCGTGGCTCCTCCGCGACTGCCACCTGACGATGACCGAGGGCATCGCGATCCTCATGGGCCGCCTCGCCCAGGAGGCCGAGTGGCTCCGGGAGGTCGCCGGGGTCGACGCGGACGAGGCCGAGCGGCTCGACGGCCCGCTGCAGGCCGCGCTCGCGGCCGAGCTGCTCGTCTTCACCCGCTGGGTGCTCGTGATGACGAACTTCGAGCGCGCGTTCTACGCCGACCCGGAGGCCGACCTCGATGCGACGTGGTGGGACCTCGTCGCCCGCTACCAGCTCCTGACGCCGCCCGAGGGCCGCGGCGCGCCGGACTGGGCCTCCAAGATCCACGTCGCCTGCGCGCCCGTCTACTACCACACGTACCTCTACGGGAACCTCGTGGCCTGCCAGCTCCGCGCGACGATCGACGCGCGCGCCGGCGGCCTCGTCGGGCGGCCCGAGGCGGGCGCGTTCCTCGTCGAGGAGGTCTTTCGCCCCGGTCAGTCCGTGCGCTGGGACGCGCTCCTCGAGCAGGCGACCGGGGAGCCGCTGACCGCTGCGCACGCCGCCCGGTTCATCGAGCGCGGCCTCGCCGCAGGCGCCTCGTGAAGGTCGCCGTCGGCCTCAACCACGTGAGCGTCGTCGCGCGCGACCTCGAGGAGTCGACGCGCTTCTACGAGGAGGTGCTCGGGCTCGAGCGCGTGGCGACCCCGGACTTCGGCTTCCCCGTGCAGTGGCTCCAGGTCGGCGGCCAGCAGGTGCATCTCTTCGAGCGGGCCGACGACGTGCCCGCCTCGGCGCATCTCGCGCTCCAGGTCGACGACGTCGTCGTCGTCTACGAGCGGGCGCGCGAGCTCGGCGTCCTCGACCGCGACACCTTCGGCTACGCCTGCGCGGAGCTGCCCGGCGGCGAGGCCCAGCTCTACCTGCGCGACCCGGCCGGGAACCTGATCGAGGTCGACGACCGCGACGGCGCCGGCGCGCGGCAGCGGATCGAGGAGATGATCCTGCTCTCCGAGCGGCGCCCGCAGCCGGACGGCCCGGTGCCGCGGCTCCCGCTCTCGCCCTAGCCCGTCGAGCCGACCGCGAGCCCGGCGTCGCCGGCGGGCTCCGCCTCGGGGTCGTCGAGCGCGAGGAGGCGGTGCAGGACCTGGATCGCGACCGAGCCCTCGCCGACCGCCGAGGCGACGCGCTTGACGGACCCGTAGCGGGCGTCGCCGACCGCGATCACGCTCGGCATGCTCGTCTCGAACGGGAACGGCGGGCGCGCGAGCGGCCACGCGCTCGGCGGGACGTCCTGCCCCGTGAGGACGAAGCCGCCGGCGTCGCGGGCGACCTCGGCCGGGAGCCAGCCCGTGTTCGGGTCGGCCCCGATCATGAGGAAGAGGGCGTCGGCCTCGACGCGCTCCTCGGCGCCCGTCGGTCGGTTGCGGAGCACGAGGTGGTCGAGCCAGCCCCCGTCGCCGCCCCCGCCCACGATCTCGGTCTCGAGCCGCACCTCGACGTTCGGCGCCGCCCCGACCTGGCGGACGAGGTAGTGAGACATCCCCTCGCCGAGCGACGCGGCGCGCACCACGAGCGTCACCGTCCGCGCGTAGCGCGCGAGGTGGAGCGCCGCCTGGCCGGCCGAGTTCGCGCCGCCGAGCACGAACACGCTGCTGCCGGCCGTGCCGTGCGCCTCGGCCGCGGTCCCGCCGTAGAAGACGCCGGCGCCGCTCAGCGCCTCGAGCGACGGCACGTCCAGTCGCCGGTAGCTCGCGCCGGGGGCGAGCAGCACCGCGCGGGAGCTCACCTCGCTGCCCTCCGAGAGCCGCACGACGAGGCGGTCGCCCTCGCGGCGCAGCTCCGTCACGGTCGTCATGAACGCGAAGCGGGCGCCGAGGATCCACGCCTGCTCGTGCGCCTGCTGCGCGAGCCGGCCGCCGCTGATGCCGCGGGGGAACCCGAGGTAGTTCCGGATCTGCGCGCTC
This sequence comes from Gaiella sp., assembly GCA_035715495.1. GTDB lineage: Bacteria > Actinomycetota > Thermoleophilia > Gaiellales > Gaiellaceae > Gaiella. Next base: position 4,125 of record DASTKY010000303.1, read on the forward strand.
GAGCCGGCCTGCCCGCCGATCCCGGCCTTGTCGACCACCACCGTCCGCAGTCCCTCCGAGGCGCCGTAGACGGCGGCGGAGAGCCCCGCCGGGCCGGCGCCGACGATGACGAGGTCGACCTCGTCGCCCGAGGCGGGCGGCGACCCGGCCGAGTGCGCGAGCTCCACGTCCGACGGGTCGGCGAGCGAGCGGCCGTCGGGGAGCACCACGAGCGGCAGCGGGTAGTTCGGGGTCGCGTCGGCGATCGCCGCGGACCCCTCGGGCGAGTCGGCGAGCGAGAAGCGGTGGGGGAACGCGCACCGCTCGAGCACGCTCCGCAGCTCCGAGGCGCGGCCCGACCAGGAGTCGCCGACGACGTGGACGGCGTGGGGCGCGACCCGCTGGGTCTCGGCCCATTCGAGGAGGAAGCTCGAGATCGACTGGTGGAACGCCTCGTCGGGCGGCGCCAGCGGGCGGGCGAGGTAGTGGTCGACGTGGCCGTGGGCGATCGCCTCGGAGATCGCGTCCCCGGTCGTCGCCTCCCCCCAGTCGCCCCAGCCGATCAGGAACGCGCGCTTCGCGTGGGGGTGGAGGCGGCGGGCATCCGTGAGCAGCGCCTCGCCGGTCCCGCCCGCCAGCACCGGTGCGGCCAGCACGAGCGCGACGGGCGTGCCCTCCTCGGCGAGCTCCTCGAGCCGCCTGCGCGCCTGCGCGGCCGACCCGAGGCAGACGACGTCGTAGTCGCGCCCGTAGCGCGCGAGCAGCTCGGTCTCGACGTCCCGCAGACCCGCGGCGTCCCCGTCGACGGCGATCAGCACGGCCCGGTCCATGGCAGCCGATGCTACTCGGGCCGGGGTCGCCGCCCGCCCGAGAGCTCGGCCTCGAGCTCGTCGAGCGCGGCGCGGAGGATCGTGATGCGCTCGACGACGGGCGCGCTCGCGTCGGGGTCGACGAGCCCGGGCTGCTCGACGCCCAGGCGCTCGCGCACGGCCTTGCGGCGCTCGGCCTCGCGCGCCTCCTCCATCGAGTTGAGCACGATCCCGATGAGCACGTTGATGACGACGAAGGCGGCGATCAGGATGAAGCTCACGAAGTAGACCCACGACCAGGGATGCACCTCCATCCCCGCGTCCATGTAGGTCGGGAAGTTCTCGAGCGTCAGCATCACGAAGAGCGTGAGCATCGCCCGGCCGATGTTCCCCCAGTCGTCGGGGAGCTCGTCCCCGAAGAGCGTCCAGCCGACCATCCCGTAGACGAAGAGCAGCATCCCCGTCGCGAGGGCGATCGCGAAGAGGGGCGGGACGCTTCGCCAGACCCCTGCGAGCAGCACCCGGAGGTCGGGGAAGAGCCGTACGATCCGGACGACGCGGGCGAGGCGCGCCAGCCGCAGGAGCGTGGAGGACTCGCGCACGCCCGGGAGGAACGCGACGCCGATCACGACGAAGTCGAAGACGTTCCAGCCGTCGCGGAAGAACTCCCAGGGCCGGCGGCCGTAGGCGCCGATCCGGAGCAGGAGCTCGATGCAGAAGAT
>DASTKY010000304.1:0-2633 GCA_035715495.1 Gaiella sp.
GGTGGTCGACGCGCTCGAGATCATCACCGGCGACCCGCAGGTGCGGTCGATCCTGTTCAACATCTTCGGCGGGATCACCCGCTGCGACGAGGTGGCGCGCGGGATCCTCGCTGCACTCGAGCGGATCGAGATCCCGCACCCGATCGTCGTCAGGCTCGACGGCACGAACGCGGAGGAGGGCCGACGCATCCTCGCGGAGGCGGCGCCCCCGAACCTCCACGTCTCCCCGACGATGCTCGAGGCGGCCCAACGCGCGGTGGAGCTGGCGGCGTGACGCGCGACCTCTGGAGCGAGCGCGCACAGGCCTACGTCGACTCCGACGCGCACCGCGAGGGCGCCGACCTCGACCTCCTCGTCGAGTGGGCGGCGGGCGCGAGCACCGCGCTCGACGTCGCCACCGGCGGCGGTCACGTCGCCCGCCGGCTGCGCGAGGCGGGGCTGCAGGTCGTGACCTGCGATCCCGCGCCCGGGATGCGGCCCGACGTCGTCTGCCGGGCAGAGTCGCTGCCCTTCGCCGGAGGCTCGTTCGACGTCGTCGCCTGCCGCACGGCGGCGCACCACTTCGCCGACGTCGGCCTCTCGGTCGAGGAGATGGCCCGCGTCAGCGGCGACCGCGTGCTCCTCGTCGACACGACCTTCATGGGCGACGACGCGGAGGAGGCCGAGAAGCTGCGCGACCCGTCCCACGTCCGGAACTACACCGAGGCCGAGTGGCGGGCGTTCGTCGAGGGCGCCGGGCTCCGGATCGACGACGTGCGGCACTTCGAGCACTCGTTCGACTTCGCCGCCTGGCTCGCCCGCACCGGGTGCGAGGGCGAGGAGGCCGAGTTCGCGGAGCGGCTCTTCGGCGATCGCGTCGCCGACGGCCGCCTGACGCTCGCGAAGCTCGCGATCCTGGCGCGGGCCGCCTGATGGCGATCTTCGTCGATACCGAGACACGGCTCGTCGTCCAGGGCCTGACGGGCTCGGAGGGCCGCTTCCACGGCCTGCGCAACCGCGCCTACGGCACGAAGCTCGTCGCGGGCGTGACGCCCGGCAAGGGCGGCCAGGACGTCGAGGGCGTTCCCGTGCTCGACACGGTCGAGGAGGCGGTGCGCGAGCACGGCGCCAACACGTCGATGGTCTTCGTGCCGGCGCCGTTCGCTGCCGACGCCGTCTACGAAGCCGTCGACGCAGGGATCACGACCGTGATCGCGATCACGGAGGGCGTCCCCGCCCACGACATGCTGCGGATCCACTCGTACATCCGGGCCCGCGGCGCGCGGATGCTCGGCCCGAACTGCCCCGGGGCGCTCTCGCCGGGCAAGGCGAACGTCGGGATCATCCCCGCCGAGATCTTCACGGCCGGGAACATCGGCCTCGTGTCGCGGTCCGGGACGCTGACGTACCAGATCGGCCACGAGTTGACCCAGATGGGGCTCGGCAACTCGACGATCGTCGGCATCGGCGGCGACCCGATCGTCGGCTCGTCCTTCATCGACGTCCTCCGCCTCTTCCAGGACGACCCCGAGACCGAGTACGTCGTCATGGTCGGCGAGATCGGCGGCGACGAGGAGGAGAAGGCCGCGGACTTCATCCAGTCCGAGATGACGAAGCCGGTCGTCGGCTACATCGCGGGCTTCACGGCGCCGCCCGGCAAGACCATGGGGCACGCCGGGGCGATCATCTCCGGCTCCTCGGGCACGGCCGAGGCGAAGAAGCAGGCGCTCGAGGCGCGCGGGATCCGGGTCGGCACCACGCCGACCGAGACGGCCGAGCTGGCCGCCGAGCTCGCCGGCCGCTAGCGGCGACCCTCGTGACGGCTGTCTCCCCGCAGGCGACGGAGGGGCGCGCCTCCCTCGGCGCCGACGCCCGCGACGCGGCGACCCTCGTCCTCGTGGGCGCGGCGGCGGGCGCGCTCGCCGGGATCGCCGTCGGCGGGATCGCCGGCCGGCTCGTGATGCTGCTCCTCCGCGTGCTCTCCGACCCGATCGTGCTCGGCGTCACCTCGGACGACGGGTTCGAGATCGGGCAGGTGACGCCGGGCGGCTCCGTCCAGCTCGTCGGCGCGACGGCCGCGCTCGGCGCCGTGAACGGCGTGCTCTACGTGCTCCTCCGGGACGCGATCCCGGTGCGGGCGCGGGCGGCGCTCTGGTCGCTCTTCGCGGCCGCGGTCGGCGGGTCGCAGATCGTGCACGGCGACGGCGTCGACTTCACGCTCCTCGACCCGCTCTGGCTGGCCGTCGCGGCGTTCGTGGTGCTCCCCGGGGTCGCTGCGCTCGCCGTCGTGCTGCTCGTCGAGCGCTGGCTCGGGAACGACGTCCGCCCGCCGCACCCCGCGTTCCTCGCGGCGGCGGCGCTCGCAGGGACGGTGGCGCTCCTCGTCGCCGTGCCCGCGGCGGTCGCCGTGCTCCTCGCGCGGCGGCTCGGAGTGACGGCGCGGCTCGCGGCGATCGGGCGCGTCCTCGTGCCGGCCGGGCTCGTGCTCGGGACGATCGCGGGCGCCTGGGCGACGGCCGTCGAGGCGTCGCGGATCCTCGGCTGAGCCGAGCGTGGCAGGCCGAGGGCGGGAAGCGCGTAGGATCCGGCCCGTGGAGCTCCGATCCCTCGCCGCCGCAGAGCCGTTCACGACGAAGGACGGCTCGACGATCCGC
>DASTKY010000305.1:0-2614 GCA_035715495.1 Gaiella sp.
CGCTGGCTCTGGATGCACAACGGCCTGATCCGCGACTTCCCGGAGGTGAAGCGCGAGCTCACCCTCGCCGTCGACCCGACGCTCTACCGCGAGATCGAGGGCTCGACCGACTCGGAGCTCTTCTTCCACCTGGCGCTCACGCTCGGGCTCGAGGAGGACCCGCCGGGCGCCGTCGAGCGGGCCGTCGGCCTGATCGAGGCGGTCGGCGCGAGCCACGGGGTCGAGCACCCGATCCAGATGACGGTCGCGACGAGCAACGGGAGCAAGCTCTGGGCGTTCCGCTACTCCAGCGAGGGGCAGTCGCGCTCGCTCTTCTTCTCGACCTCGGTGGCGACGCTCCGGGAACAGCATCCGGACAGCCCCGTCCTCCAGCTCGTCTCGGACGAGTCCAGGCTCGTCGTCTCGGAGCCGCTCGGGGACCTGGCGGGCGCCTGGAACGAGGTGCCGGAGTCGAGCTGGGGCGTCGTGCAGGAGGGGCTGGACGAGCTCCACGCGTTCACGCCGCAGGCGCCGTCATGATCGCCGCACATCCGGCCGCGTGCCGCCGTATTCTCGTCTGACCCCGACGAAGGACCTTCCGATCGACCACAGCGCCTCAGCCCCGTCGCCCGTCCTGCCCTTCCACGATCCGTCGCGGCGCAGCCGCCTGGTCAAGGTGGCGGGGTGGATCGCCGGGACGATCGCGGTGCTCGTCGTCCTCCACCTGCTCGGGATCGACGTCCTGGGCTGGCTGCAGGATCTCTGGGACCAGATCAAGGACGTCCCCGCGCAGTACATCGTCGCGGCCCTCGTCCTCCAGACGGGGCAGACCGTGCTCGCCGGCACCTCGTACTACGGGATCCTGCGGGCGGGGTACCCGGAGCAGGTGCCGTTCTGGCCGATCATCACCGCCTACGCGGTCGGCGTCTCGATGAACAACTTCCTCCCGGCGAACCTCGGGACGTTCGTCACGTTGCTCATGTTCGTCGCGATCATCCCCGCGCTCAGCTTCCCCGGGGCGATCGCGGCCTACCTCGTGCAGAAGATCTTCTACACGGTGATCGGCACCCTGGTGTACCTCTACCTCTTCCTCTCGGTGCCGGGCTCGTTCGACGCCAACCTCGGCAACCTGACGGAGTACCCGGTCGTGTTCATCATGATCGGCGCCGGCGCCGTCCTCCTCTGCGTCGTCCTGGGGCGGATCTTCTGGCGGCAGCTGAAGAAGCTCTGGGAGCAGGCGAAGGCGGGCGGCAAGATCCTGAGCCGGCCGAAGGACTACGCGCTCCACGCCCTCCTGCCGTCGTTCCTCTCGTGGCTCTGCAAGCTCGGCGTGATCGGCATCTTCCTCGCCGCGTTCGCGATCCCGGTCACGTTCGAGTCGATCATGTGGATCGTCGGCTCCGGGTCCCTCGCGAACACGGTCTCGTTCACACCCGGGTCGGTCGGCATCACCCAGGCGACGAACGCCCTCGCGCTCGACACCTGCTGCAACGTCCCGCAGTCGACGACCGTCGACTACTCGACCGCCCAACAGCTGATCACGACGGCCTGGAACGCACTCGTCGCCGTCGTGCTCGTCGTCCTCGTCTTCGGGTGGACGGGGGGCAGGCAGCTCGTCGGCCAGTCGTACGTCGACGCGAAGCAGAAGGTGGCCGAGCAGAAGGAGCAGCGGGCCGAGAAGAAGGCGGCGAAGCGCGCGGCCCGCGGCGAGGAGGGACGGAGCCTCCTCCACCGTCACAACGCGGACGACGCCGACGACGCCGACACCACCGCCCCGGCCCCCGCCGACGAGCCGGAGCCGTCCGACCGCTGACTCAGCCGGCCGCGGGCTCGAGACGCTTCTCGAACCAGTGGTGGGCGTACGGGTTGTCGTTGAACGGCTCGACCTCGCGGTAGCCGGCCGACCGGTAGAGCGCGACCGCCTCCGCCAGCGCGCCGTTCGTGTCGAGGCGGACTGCCGTCGCGCCCGCCGCCGCGGCGCGGCGCTCGAGCTCCTCCACCAGTCGCCGGCCCAGCCCCAGGCCGCGCACGCGGTCGGAGACCCAGATGCGGGCGAGCTCGGCCGGCTCCGCGCCGTGGAGCTTCAGCCCGCCGCAGCCGACGGCGTCGCGCCGCAGCGTGGCGACGAGGAAGAGCCCGCCGGGCGGCCGCACCTCGTCCGCCGGCATCGGGTTGCGGACGGGATCGAAGCCGCTCTCGAACCGCCGCGCGAGCTCTGCCGCGTAGGCCTCGAGGCACGCGCGCGCGACCGGGTCGTCGGGGTCGCGGACGTCGACGTCGACGAACGACGCGGTCAGAAGCCGCTCGACCTCGGCCATCGCCTCGACGAGCCGCGCGCGCCGGCGCGCGTCGAGCGGCTCGAGGAACGAGCGCGCGAGCTCGTCGCTCCGCCCGTCGAGCCGGGTGCGCTCGGCGCGCCCGGCGGCCGTGAGCTCCACGACGCGCACACGGCCGTCGTCGTCGCTCGGACGGACGCGGACGAGGCCGGCGGCGTCGAGCGCCTGCAGGAGCCGGCTCAGGTACCCGGAGTCGAGCGCGAGCCGCGTGCGGAGCTCGCGCACCTCGGCTCCGCCGCCCGCCCCGATCTCCCAGAGGAGACGGGCCTCCCCGAGCGGGCGGTCGGTCGCGAGATAGC
>DASTKY010000306.1:0-6698 GCA_035715495.1 Gaiella sp.
CGCCCGAGCGCGACGCCGTCTCGTGGGCGTGGCCCAGGAGCCCGAAGCCCGTGACGTCGGTGACGGCATGGGGGGCGAAGGGACGGAGCGCGTCCGCGGCGTCCCGGTTCGACTCGCACATCGCCTCCGTCGCTGCCTCGAGCGCGCCGGCCGGCGCGACGCCGTCCCGCACGCCCTGGAGGACGAGCCCGGTGCCGAGCGCCTTCGTGAGGAGGACGGCGTCGCCGGCCCGGGCCGTGCTCTTCCGCCAGATGCCGTCCGGGTGCACGGTCCCGACCACCGCGAGCCCGTACTTCGGCTCCTCGTCGCGGATCGTGTGACCTCCGGCGAGGATCGCGCCCGCCTCGCGCGTGGCCTCGGCCGCGCCGGCAAGGACCTCGCCGAGCACCTCGACGGGGAGCTCCTCGGGGAACGCGGTGACCGAGAGCGCGAGGAGGGGCCGGCCGCCCATCGCGAAGATGTCGTTGAGCGCGTTCGTGGCGGCGATCCGCCCGAAGGCCCGTGGGTCGTCGACGACCGGCGGGAAGAAGTCGACCGTGAAGACGAGCGCCGTCGTCTCGTCGAGCCTGTAGACGGCGGCGTCGTCCGCGGGATCGAGGCCGACGAGGAGGTCGTGCGCCTCGGCCGGCACGAGCCCGCCGAGGAGCTGCTCGAGCCGGGCCGCCGAGTACTTCGCCGCGCACCCACCCGCCTTCGCGAGGCTCGTGAGGCGTTCGGTCGCGCTCATCCCGCCCCGAGTGTACGGGCCTCCGCCACGGTGGCCGCGACGAGGAGTTGCAGCCCCGCAGGGGGCCGCCTTCAGCGGTCCGTCCCGCCGCACGCGGGGATCGGGCGGCGGGAATCCGCTCGGCGGAACCCCGCTCGCGAAGGAGAAACTGCGAGGATCGCGCCGTGCCCAGCGCGCTCGTCACCGGCGGCTCGTCCGGCATCGGCCTCGCGATCGCGCGGATGCTCCACGAGGAGGGGTACGCGCTGACGCTCGCCGCGCGGAAGCCGGAGCGGCTGGAGGCCGCCGCCGCCGAGCTCGGCGCCACGGCCGTGTCCGCCGACGTCCGGCACGAGGAGGACTGCGCGCGGCTCGTGGCCGACCACGTCGCCGCCCACGGCGGGCTCGACGTGCTCGTCAACTCCGCCGGGGTAGGGGTGGCGGGGCACGTCGGCGCGACCGAGACGAAGCAGTACGATCTCCAGCAGTCGGTCAACCTCCGCGGGGCGTTCCTCGTCACGCGCGAGGCGCTGCCCGCGCTCCGGGAGGCGCGGGGGTATGTCGTCAACCTCGCCTCGATCGCGGGCACCATCCCCGCGCCGGGCCTCGGGATCTACGGCGCCGCGAAGGCCGCGCTCATCTCTCTCACGCGGACGCTCGACCGCGAGGAGGCGGATGCGGGCGTCCGGTTCACGGCGCTCTGCCCGGGCTTCGTCGACACGCCGATGGCGAGCTGGACCGGGCTCGAGGCCGACGAGATGATCAGGCCTGAGGACTGCGCCGAGCTCGTCCGCGCGCTCCTCCGGCTCGGCCCCGCGACCCGCGTCCCGGTGCTCGTCGTCGAGCGCGCGGGCGGCGACGCGGCCTGACGCCGTCGCGGACGACGCTTGTGGCACTTCGTCACGAGCGTCGTCAGACCGGCAGCAGCGGGTACGCGCCGCGACCTTCGAGGCAGTCGGCGGCCAGCAGGGCGACCCCGACGTCGCCGGTCCAGAGCGAGTACCGCCCGCGTCCCCGCTCCGCGCGGGCTGCGCGCACCTGCGCGAGCGCGTGCACGGCAAGCCGTCGAGCGCGCACGAGCCACTGCTCGTCGCCGGTCCGCTCGAACACGGCGAGGAGCGCGTAGCCGCTGCCTGCCGTGCCGTGGCAGATCGACGAGCCCTTCTCGGCGCCGTGCGCCCCAGCCCGCCAGACGAGGCCCGCACCCGCGAGGAGCAGCTCCTCGTCGAGGTACACCCCGGACGACGAGAGGATCCCGGGGGCGCCGCTGCACCACTGCACAGACAGCTCCTCGTGCGGGCCGTCGGCCCGGTACCACCAGTTCGCGAGGCCGTCCTCGACGATCGCCGTCCGGGCGAGGACGGCCGCGGTCTCGCGCTCGAGCTCGAGCCGCCGGGTCTCGTCGAGAAGCGCACGCACGGCGAGCACGTTGCCGACGAGCCCGTGCGCCGGGCCGAGCCCGCGGTACGTCTCGCCGTAGAGCCGGTGCGTCCAGAGGCCGTCCGCGTCCCGACGGGCCAGGAGCGCGTCGGCGCACTCGTGCCACGCTTCACGCCAGCGGTCCTCGCCGGTCGCCACGAGCATCGCACGCGCGGCCGCGAGCGACCCCGGCGCGCCCCACATGAGCTCGTCCACCGCGTTTGCGACGTTCCCCCGCACGAGGTCGTGAAGCGCGTGGCCGAGCCCCTCGTCCGCGCCGAGCAGGCACGCGACCAGCACGACGCCCGCCTCGCCCGCGAGCAGGGAGGCGGCACGAGGCTCCGGCAGCTCGACGCCCCACATGTAGTCGGGCGCCTCCCGCTCGAGCGCGAGCACGTCGACGGCCACGCCCGCGAGGTCGAGCCGCGTCTCGGCGAGCCCGCGCCGCCGGAGCGCGTCGAGCCCGTACACCACGCCGGCCGCGCCGACGTAGAGGTTCTTCATCGGTGGAGCCGCGTGCCAGCCGTCCCACTCGTGCGCGGCCCAGAGCGCCCGCGGCCCACCGTAGGCGCCCTCGACCTCAGCGACGATCTCCCGGATCGCGGCCGTCACCGCCGCGGGCTTCCAGGGCTCCTCGACGACCGGCTCGAACGCCTCCGGCCGGTAGAGCACGTCAGCCCTCGCCGGGCGCGAGCTCGCCGAGCGTCGCGTCGCCGCCGGTGAGGCCGAGGCGGCCGTAGAGCGCGAGCTTGTCGCGCGAGTCCTCGATGTCGAGCAGGCGCAGGGTCAGCTGGCCGATCCGCTCCTCGGGGCCGAACGCCGCGTCCTCCACCCGCTCCATCGAGAGCCGCTCGGGGTGGTACGTCGCGTTCTCCGAGACGGTGTCGAGGATCGTGTAGTCGTCGCCGCGCCGGAGCTCGAGCGTCACCTCGCCGGTGACGGCGCTCCCGACCCAGGCCGAGAGGCTCTGCCGCAGCATCAGCGCCTGGGGGTCGAACCAGCGGCCCTCGTAGAGCAGCCGGCCCAGGCGCCGACCCTCGGTGCGGTACGCCTCGATCGTCGCCTCGTTGTGGATCGCGTTGACGAGGCGTTCGTACGCCGCGTGCAGGAGCGCCATCCCGGGCGCCTCGTAGATCCCGCGGCTCTTGGCCTCGATGATCCGGTTCTCGATCTGGTCGGACATGCCCAGCCCGTGGCGCCCGCCGATCGCGTTCGCGGCGAGGACGAGCTCGACCCGGTCGGCGAACGTCGTCCCGTCGAGCGCGACGGGCCAGCCCTCCTCGAACCGGACGCGGACCGTCTCGGTCTCGATCGCCACGCCGGGGTCCCAGTGCCGGACCCCCATGATCGGTTCGACCAGGTGCATCGTCCGGTCGAGGAGCTCCAGCTCCTTCGCCTCGTGGGTCGCGCCCCAGATGTTGGCGTCGGTCGAGTACGCCTTCTCCGCGCTCGCCCGGTAGGGGAGGTCGCGCTCGGCCAGCCACTCGCTCATCTCCGTGCGGCCGCCGAGCTCCTCCACGAAGAGCGGGTCGAGCCACGGCTTGTAGATGCGGAGGGCGGGGTTCGCGAGCAGCCCGTACCGGAAGAACCGCTCGATGTCGTTGCCCTTGTAGGTCGACCCGTCGCCCCAGACGTCGACGCCGTGCTCGCGCATCGCCTGCACGAGCATCGTCCCCGTGACCGCGCGGCCGAGCGGCGTCGTGTTGAAGTACGTCTTGCCGCCGGTCGAGACGTGGAAGGCGCCGCAGCGCAGCGCCACGAGGCCCTCGTGGACGAGCTGGGGCTTGCAGTCGACGAGCAGCGCCTCCTCGGCGCCGACCTCCCGCGCGCGCTCCGGCACGGAGGTGACGTCCGGCTCGTCGGCCTGGCCGAGGTCGGCCGTCAGCGCATACGGGATCGCGCCCTTCTCACGGATCCAGGCGACGGCGACGGTCGTGTCGAGACCGCCCGAGAAGGCGATCCCGACGCGCTCGCCGACGGGGAGCGAGCTGAGGATGCGCGACATGCGCCGAGCATAGGCAAGCCGGAGCTAGCCGACCGCGGCGTGCTGTCGCTCGATCGCGGCGCGCAGCCTGCGCGCGACGTCGACGACCTCGCCCACGACCACGAGCGCGGGCGTCGCCAGGCCCTCCGCGAGCTCCGCGAGCTCGTCCAGGCGGCCGGCGACCGTCTCCTGCTCCGGCAGCGTCCCGTTGGCGACGACCGCCGCGGGGGTCGCGGGGTCGAGCCCCGCTGCGACGAGCCCGGACGCGAGCTCCGGCAGCCGCTCGAGCCCCATGAAGAGGACGAGGGTGCCACCGCCTCGCGCGAGCGACGCGAGCGCCTCGGGGTCGTCGGGGAGGCCGTGGCCGTTCGCGATCGTGACGCGGTCGGAGCTCCCCCGGTGCGTGACGGGGATGAGCGCCGCCGCGGGCACCGCCGCGATGCTCGAGACGCCGGGCGTGACGGTGAAGGGGATCCCCGCCTCGGCCAGCTCGAGCGCCTCCTCGCCGCCGCGGCCGAAGACGAACGGGTCGCCGCCCTTGAGGCGGACGACCTCGAGCCCGGCGCGCCCGTACTCGACGAGCAATGCGTTGATCTCCGCCTGCTGCAGGGGCGCGCGGGGGATCACGAGCGCGTCCTCGGGTGCCTCCGCGACGAGCTCCGGCGAGACGAGCGCGTCGTGGACGAGCACGTCGCACGAGCGGACGAGCTCGAGCCCGCGGGCCGTGATCAGGCCCGGGTCGCCCGGGCCGGCGCCGACGAGGTGGACCGTCACGAGAGCGCCCGCTCGACGAGGCGCTCGAAGTACGCCTTGCGGTCGTCGTACGTGGGAAGGCTCGTCTTCGCCCACGGGCGGAGCGCGCGCAGCTGGCGCGCGAGGTCGGCATGCGTCGGCCCGATCTGGGCGGCGATCCGGTCGCGGAGCCACTTCGCCAGGGCGGGCGACGCCCCGCCGGTCGAGACGGCGATCGCGATCGGGCCCTGCCGGTGGACCGCCGGGAGGATGACGGTGCACTTGTCCGGGTCGTCGACGACGTTGCAGAGGAGCGAGCGCGCCGCGGCGTCCCGGGCGACCTCGGCGTTGAGGGCCTCGATCTCGGTCGCGGCGACGACGAGGTACCGGCGCTCGAGGTCGGCCTCCTCGTACCCTCGCGCCAGCCACGTGACCGGGAGCGCACGGACGTCGTCGCGGATCTCCGGGGCGACGACGGTCACGTCGGCGCCGCACTCGAGCAGCCCGCCGACCTTCTCCTTCGCGATCCGCCCGCCGCCGACGACGAGCACGCTCCGGCCCTCGAGGTCGAGGCACGCCATGTAGTACCGCTGCTCGGCCACGTCAGACACCCACCGAGTGCACCCGGACGCCCGAGCGGTCGAGCCGGACGGTCAGCTCCTTGCCGTCGACGGCGAGCGAGAGGCCGAAGGCGCCCGGGCCGTGGACGGTGAGCGACACGTCCTCGAGCGTGCGGCCCGCGAGGGCGCCGAGCGCGTCGTTCACCTCGGAGGCGCTCGCGACGAGGTCGCGTCCCGACGGGAGCCGGCGGTAGAGCCTGGTGGCCGCCGCCTCCCCGCCCGGTCCGTAGATGGCGCGGAGCCGGCCCGACTGGAGCGCGAGCTCGATCAGCCGATCGAGCTCGTCGGCGGCGCCCTCCGAGACGGCGCCGTCGGCGAGCTCGTCGCGGAGGAGCTCGAGCCGCTCCCGGTAGTCCCCGGCGGGGACGGCCGCGAGCACCGCATCCACCTCGCCGAGCGCGACCTCGAGCTCGGCCGCGGTCGGGGTCAGCGGCCGCGCCTCAGTGGTCGCCATTGGCCGCCTCCCCGAGGATCGCGTGGAGCTCGTGCTCGAAGCCGCCCGTCTCGATCGAGCAGTGCATGCCGCACTCCTTGGGCGCGTCGGTCTCCCACCACCAGCGGCCGGCGCGGTGCGGCTCGCCCGGCGCGATCGCGCGCGTGCAGGGCGCGCAGCCGATCGACGTGTAGCCCTTCTCGTAGAGGAGGTGCGTCGGGACCTCGTTGTCCCGCAGGTAGTCCCAGACCTCCTCCTCCGTCCACTCCGCGAGCGGGTTGAGCTTCACGATCGCGTCGTGGTCGTGGTCGATCTCGACCTTGCGGATGTCCGAGCGGGAGGCCCACTGGTCGCGCCGGAGACCCGTGACCCACCCGTCGAGCCCCTCCAGCACGCGGTTCAGCGGCTGCACCTTGCGGACGTTGCAGCAGAGGAGCCGCTCCTCGACCGAGTTGTAGAAGAGGTTCGGCCCGTGCCGGTCGACGAGCCGCTGGAGGTGGTCGGCGCGCGGGGAGACCAGCTCGAGGCGCAGGCCGGGGTACCGCTCGCGAAGGCGCTCGACGAGGTCGAAGGTCTCCTGCGGGAGGCGGCCGGTGTCGATCGAGAAGACCCGCACGTCGGGGTCGATCGCGTACGCCATGTCGATCAGCGCGACGTCGCCCTCCTGGAAGGCCGTCGAGACCCCGAGCCGCTCGCCGAACTGCTCGAGCGCCCACTCGAGCAGCTCCCAGGGCTCGCGGCCCTCGAACTCGATCGAGAGCTCGCCGGCCTCCAGGTCGTCGATCAGGTGGGTGCTCACGCTGC
>DASTKY010000307.1:0-4028 GCA_035715495.1 Gaiella sp.
TCCGTCGAGCGACATGGACATGTACAGGACGGTCGCGGACACGATGCCTCCCCTCAGAAAACGCCGGCGTAGGCGTTCAGCGCAGGCTGACCGCCCAGATGCGCGTAGAGCACTCGCGACCCCGGCGCGATCCGCCCTGACCGAACGAGGTCGATCAGCGCGGCCATCGACTTGCCCTCGTACACGGGATCGGTGAGCTCTCCTTCCAGGCGGGCGCACAGACGAATGGCGTCGATCGTCTTCTCGTCCGGGATGCCGTACGTGCCTGCGTGCCACTCGTCTAGGAGGACGATCTCCGAGTCGTCGAGCTCGCGGCCAACCCCGATCGCCTCGGCCGTCGCCCTTGCGATGCGCGCGGTCTGAGCCCACGTCTGCTCGACGGTCGCGGAGCCGTCGATCCCGACCACCGAGCGCTCCTGCTCCTGCGCGGCGAAGCCCGCGATCATCCCGGCCTGCGTCGAGCCGGTGACCGAGCAGACGACGATCGTGTCGAAGACGACGCCGAGCTCGCGCTCCTGCGCCGCCACCTCGTCGGCCCAGCGAGCGAAGCCGAGCCCGCCGAGCGGGTGGTCGGAGGCGCCGGCCGGGATCGCGTACGGCGTGCCGCCGCTCGCCTCGACGGACGCGAGCGCGTCCTCCCAGCTCCGGCGGATCCCGATGTCGAACCCCGACGGGTCGAGCCGCACGTCGGCGCCCATGATTCGCGAGAGGAGGATGTTGCCGACCTTGTCGTAGACGGCGTCCGGCCACTCCACCCAGTGCTCCTGCACGAGGACGCACCTCAGCCCGAGGCGCGCCGCCACGGCCGCGACCTGGCGCGTGTGGTTCGACTGCACGCCGCCGATCGAGACGAGCGTGTCGCAGCCCTGCGCGACGGCCTCGGCGGCGAGGTACTCGAGCTTGCGCACCTTGTTGCCGCCGTACGCGAGGCCGGAGTTGCAGTCCTCCCGCTTCGCCCAGACGTCGACCTCGCCGCCGAGGTGCTCGGTGAGCCGCTCGAGCCGATGGACGGGCGAAGGCCCGAAGAGGAGCGGGACGCGGTCGAACTCCTCGACGCCGGCCATCTACGGCGTCCACCCCGGAAAGACCGCCCGGAGGCCCGCCGCGACGCACTCGCGGTCGTCGTCGCCGCTCGCGCCGCTCGCCCCGGCCGCGCCGAGCACGGTCTCGCCGTCCCGGATCACCAGGGCGCCGGGGCCCGGGATCAGCGGGAGCCGGGCGAGCCTGCTCACCGCGTCGAAGAACCCCGGGTGGTTCGCGTGCGTGGCGGCGAGCCCGTCGCCGTCGCGGTGCCAGACCGCCGTACCGGCCGCCTTCGCCTCGGCGATCTGCGCCGAGAGCGGGAACGCGCCGTCCATGCGGCCGAGCGCGACGAGCAGCCCGCCCTCGTCGACGACGGCGACCGTGATCTTCCAGCCGTTGGCCGCCGCATGCTCGTGCGCGGCGGCGATGAGCGCGTTGGCCTGGACGTGGCTCAGGGGCATCGGCCGCAGTATGCGGCCTCGCGCGACCTCTCGACCCCGGACGCGACCAAGGGTCGACTCAGGGTCATTCCGGATGGTCTGGCGGGAGCCGCGCCGCCATCCTGGGATCACCATGAGCGAACACATCACTGCTGAAAACACAGAGCTCCGCCGCCTCCAGCGCAACCGCGACGACCGCATGGTCGCCGGCGTCGCCGGCGGCCTGGCTCGCTACTTCGAGATCCACCCCGCCGTCTTCCGCGTCGGGTTCGTCGTCCTCACGCTGCTCGGCGGCGCGGGGATCCTCATCTACCTCGCCGCCTGGCTCGTCATCCCCGACGAGGGGAAGGACGACTCGATCGCCACCGCCGCGCTGCGCAACCGGCGCGACCGGCCCTGGCCGCTGATCGGGGTCGGGCTGCTCGCCGTCGCGGGCGCGATCCTGCTCTCGCGGGCGACGCTGTGGCCCGACGGCGACTCCTGGTGGCTCTTCCTCCTCGCCGGCGTCCTCATCCTCTGGCTCACGCGCCAGCCGTCCGGCGACACGCCCACCGACCCCGACGCGCCCACCGACGCGAAGGCGCTCGCCGCCCGCGACTCGCGGCGCGTGCGCGGCTTCTTCAAGTGGCTCGCGATCACGCTCGTCTCGCTGATCACCCTCGCGGTGCTCGCCGTCGCGATCTTCTTCGCGACCTTCGACGTCGACCTCGGGAACGGGATCGGCGAGCGCACGTACGTCGTCACCAACGTCGCGCGACTGCAGGACGACTACGCGGTGGGGATCGGCTCGCTCGATCTCGACCTCAGCCGACTGCAGCTGCCCGTGGGCGAGACGCGGGTCGACGCCCGCGTCGACGTCGGCGACCTGAACGTGCACGTCCCCGCCGATGCCGCCGTGCGCATCCACGCAAACGTCGAGGTCGGCGAGATCGAGCTGCCGAACGGGATCGGCGGCGACGGGCGGAACGTCGAGAGCGAGCTGATCGAGACCGGCGACCGCGTCCTCGTGATCGACGCGCGCGTCGGCGCCGGCCAGGTCGTCGTCGACCGCGCCGTACGATGACCTCGCATGCTGCGGACGTACGCGCCCAGCACGGACGAGCGGGTGATCGCGGGGGTCTGCGCGGGCATCGCGCGGAGCCTCGGGGTCGACCCGACCCTCGTCCGGCTCGTCTTCGCCCTCCTCGCCCTGGCCGGCGGAGCCGGGATCCTCCTCTACATCGCCCTCTGGATGTGGCAGGAGCACCCGTGGATCACCGTCGTGGGCTCCTTCCTCGCGGGGTGCGCCCTCCTCGGCGCGCTCGGCCTCTCGGGCCGGTCGGTCCTCGGCGTCGCGCTGATCGCCGGCGGGCTGGCGCTCGCCTGGCGCCAGGGCGGGAGCTTCCGCGCCGACGCGCCGCTCTCCTACGGCGGGCTCGCGCTGGCGGCGATCGGAACGGTCGTCCTCCTCTGGGGCGGCGGCGCGTCGACGACGCTGCTCGCGCCGGGGGCCGTGGCGGGGGCGCTGCTCCTGATCGGCGGGCCCTGGGTGTACCGGCTCGCGCTCGAGCGCGACGCCGAGCGCACCGGGCGGATCCGCAGCGAGGAGCGCTCCGACGTCGCGGCCCGCGTCCACGACTCCGTGCTACAGACGCTGGCGCTCATCCAGAAGCACGCGGACGAGCCGCGCCGCGTCGCCTCGCTCGCGCGCCGGCAGGAGCGCGAGCTGCGCGGCTGGCTCTACGCCGACCAGCCGCTCGGCGACGAGACCGCGTCGCTCGTCGCGGCGCTCGAGGCGGCGGCGGGCGACGTCGAGGAGCTCCACGGCGTTCGCGTCGAGCTCGCCAGCGCGGGCGACTGCCCGGTCGACCCGTCCGTGAGCGCACTCGTGCTCGCCGCCCGCGAGGCGATGACGAACGCGGCGAAGTTCGCGGGCGTCGAGGCGATCGACGTCTACACCGAGGTGACCGACGACGACGTGAGCGTCTTCGTACGCGACCGCGGCGCCGGCTTCGACCGCGACGCCGTGCCCGACGACCGCAAGGGCGTCGCCGAGTCGATCGAAGGGCGGATGGAGCGTGCCGGCGGCCGTGGCACGCTCACGACGAGCCCGGGAAACGGCACCGAGGTCGAGCTCCACCTGCCGCGGAGGCCCTCGTGAAGCGACGCGTCGTCCTCGTCGACGATCACGACCTCTTCGTCGCGGGCGTCCGCGCCGAGCTCGGCGACGCGGTCGACGTCGTCGGTCAGGCGGGCACGGTGGCGGACGCCGTCCCGCTCATCGTCGAGACCGACCCCGAGGTCGTCCTCCTCGACGTCCACCTCCCGGACGGGAGCGGCGACGCGATCGTCAACGCCGTCGCGCCGGAGCGGCCGGGCGTGAAGTTCCTCGCGCTCTCGGTCTCGGACGCGGCCGAGGACGTGATCGCGGTGATCCGGGCCGGCGCGCGCGGCTACGTGACGAAGACGATCTCCGGCGCGGAGCTCGCCGCGGCGATCGAGCGGGTCGCGACCGGCGACGCCGTCTTCTCGCCGCGCCTCGCGGGGTTCGTGCTCGACGCGTTCCGGGCGGGAGAGCAGGTCGGC
>DASTKY010000308.1:0-3972 GCA_035715495.1 Gaiella sp.
TCGACGCCCGGCGGGGAGCTCCCGCCGAACGACCCTGACGCGGCCGAGTGTAACGGGAGAATCGGTCGCGGAGGACCCTCTTCGACCGCGGCGAAGGGGGCCAGGCTCGTGTCGAACACCGCCTTCGCCCTCCCCGATCGCACCCTCGTCCTCGACCGCTACCGGCCCCTGAAGCCGCTCGGCCGGGGCGGCTCCGGCTCGGTCTGGCTGTCGCACGACGAGCGGACGGGCCTCGAGGTCGCGCTCAAGATCGTGCCCCGCGAGGGCAAGCGCGCCGCCCGCGCGAGCCGGGAGATGGAGGCCGCCTCGCGGCTCCGTCACGAGCGCTGCGTGCGCGCCTACGACTTCGGCGGGGACGCGGGCCACGTCTACATCGCCTACGAGTACGTGCGGGGCCGCACGCTGCGCGAGACCCTCCGCACCGACGGGCTCGAGGACGCCGCGGCGGTCGAGATCGCGGCGCAGGTGCTCGACGGCCTGGCGCACGCCCACCGGCGCGGGATCGTGCACCGCGACGTCAAGCCGTCGAACGTGCTCGTCGAGGAGGGCGAGGCGCTGTCGATCCGCGTCCTCGACTTCGGGCTCGCGCAGTTCGACGAGGCCGACACGCTGACGGCGGTCGGCGACGTGCCCGGGACCCTCGCGTACATCTCGCCCGAGCGGCTCTCGGGCGCGGAGGCCACGGAGCGGAGCGACGTCTGGGCCGTCGGCGTCATCCTCTGGGAGGCGCTCGCGGGGAGCCATCCCTTCTGGGGCGTGCCGCTCCCCCAGGTCGCGTCCACGATCGCCGCGGGCGCGCCGCCGCTCTCGGCCCGCCGCCCCGACCTGCCCCGCCGGCTCATCGCGGCGGTCGACGCCGCGCTCGCCGTGGACGCCGCGAAGCGCCCGTCCGCCACGCGGCTCGCCTCCGAGCTCCGCGAGGCGTACGTCGCCCGGCCCTCACAGCGGCGCGAGCCCCGCCGGACCGCGGCCCGCCGCGCCCGCCCCGCGCCGCGCGCCCGCCGCACCGCGCCCGCCGTGCCGCTCGGCCGCCGTCTGCCCTCCGCAGGGCTCGCGGCGGTCGCGACGCTCGTCGGCGGCTCGCTCCTCCCGTTCTGGCCGCCCGCGCTGCTCGCGCTCGTTGCGCTCGCGGCAGGCGCCGCGACGCTCCGCTCGCCGCGGCTGGGCCTCGCGATCGCCCTGGCCGCGCCCGTCTTCCCGCTCGCGAACGTCGCGCAGGCAGCGGCGGTCGTCTACGGCGTCCTCGCGCTCGCCTGGCTCGCGGTCAGCTGGCGCGAGCCGCGGACGGGCCTCGCGTTCTGTGCCGGCCCGCTGCTCGCGGCCGTCGGCCTGATCGCGCTGCTGCCGCTCGCCGTCCAGGTCGTGCCGCAGGTATGGCGCCGCGCGCTCCATGCCGCGCTCGGCGTCCTCGCCGCCGCCGCCGTCACGGGCCTCAGCGGCCATCCGCTGCCCCTGACGGGCGTCGCGGTCGGCGACCTCGGCGTCGCCGGCACGGAGCGCCCGACCGACGTGCTCCATGCGCTCGGGACGGTGCTGAGCGGGAGCCCGGGCCTCGCGACGACGGCCCTCGCGCTCGCGATCGTCGCCGTCCTCCTCCCGCGCGCCGCCGCCCGCGGCCCCTGGGGGATCGCCGGCCTCGGGGCGCTGCAGCTCGTCCTCGTCCTCGTCTGGGCCCCCGCGATCGCGGCGACGGGCATCGTCGTCGGCACCTGGCTCCTGTGCGGCATCCTCGCGGCGCGCCCGTACGTGGCCGTCGCCGTCCGGCCCCTGCTCGTCGCCGCCGCCCAGCGGGCGCGGAACGACGGCTAGACTCGTTCGAGGGAGGCGCCCCGGTCCGGCCCGCATGAGCGTCCTTCGAGCCATCGAGAGCAAGATCGAGGGCCTCTTCGAGGGGATCTTCGGGCGTGCCTTCCGAACGCACGTGCAGCCCGTCGAGCTGGCCCGCAAGCTCGCGAAGGAGATGGACGAGCACCGCTCGGTCTCCGTCTCCCGCGTCTACGTGCCGAACGAGTACACGCTCTACCTCTCGCCCCCCGACCGCGCCCAGTTCGCCGCCTACGAGGGCTCGCTCGTCGGCGAGCTGCAGGAGTACCTCGGCGAGCACGCGCGCCGCGAGGGCTACGCGCTGCTGACCGCCCCGCGCGTCCTGCTCCAGACAGACGCCGACCTCGCGATGGGCGAGTTCGGGATCGCGACCCGGGTCGTGCAGCGCGAGGAGCCGGAGCCCGGGGCAGCGCCCGGCGCAGCGCCCATGGCGGCGCCCGTCGAGCCCGTCGCGCCGCTCCCGGCGCCCGTCGTCGAGGCCGAGGCGCTCCCGCCCGCGCCGCCGGTGCCCGCCGCGCCTGCGGCGACGATGATCTACCGCCCCGAGACGCCGCTCGCCGAGCTCGAGGAGGACGCGGCCCCCCCGCCCGTCCAGCGCGAGACGGTGACGTTGACGGTCGACGGCCGGGTCGTCCCGATCACCTCGAGCCGCGTCGTCGTCGGCCGCTCGCGCGAGTGCGACGTCCGCGTCGACGACGGGAACGTCTCGCGGCGCCACTGCGAGGTGGTGCAGGAGAGCCCGACCGCCTGGGTCGTCGCCGATCTCGGCTCGACGAACGGGACGGAGGTCAACGGCCGCAAGGTCTCGCGCCGCACGCGCCTCGACGACGGTGACCGGATCACCGTGGGCGGCACCGAGCTCGTCTTCGGGCGCACCGTCCAGTGAGCCTGGCCGTCACGGCCGACGAGGCGCAGCTCGGCCTCAAGGTCGCCTTCCTCGTGCTCCTCTACCTCTTCATCTGGCTCGTGGTGCGCTCGGCGACGCGCGGCCTCTCGGCCGGCGCGCCCCAGGAGAGCATCGTGCTGCCCGCCGCCGAGGCCGCCGCGCTCCGCGCGTCCGTCGCGCGGCCGGCCCACACCGTGGTCGTGCGGTCGAGCCCGGCGCTCCGGGCCGGCACCGAGTTCCGGCTCACCACGACGACCCTCGTGGGCCGCGGCGCCGAGAACGCGATCAGGCTCGACGCCGACACGACCGTCTCGAACCGGCACGCCGTCCTCGACAGCCGCACCGACGGCATCTGGGTCGAGGACTCGGGCTCGACGAACGGCACGTTCGTGAACGGCGCCCGCGTCACGAGCGCGCGGCTGCTGCAGCCCGGCGACGTCGTGCGGATCGGCCACACCGACCTCGTCGTGGAGGGCTGAGCGTGCGCCTCGGACGCAGCTTCGGAGTCACGGACACCGGCCGCCGGCGCCGGCAGAACGAGGACGCGTACGTCTGCGAGCCGCCGCTCTTCGCGATCGCGGACGGGATGGGCGGCGCGCAGGCCGGCGAGCTCGCCTCGAAGGTCGCGGCGGCGGCGATCGAGGAGTCGGCCGCGCATGCCGACGGGCAGCGGGACGTCGTCGCGATCGTCCGCGAGGCCAACGCGCGCGTCTTCGCGCGGGCCCTGCAGGACCCGTCGGTCGCGGGGATGGGGACGACCGCGACGGTCGCCTACGTCGACGAGGAGGCCGGCACGATCGCGTTCGCGCACGTCGGCGACTCCCGCGCCTACCGCTATCGGGACGGCGCGCTCGAGCAGCTGACGAGCGACCACTCCCTCGTCGGCGAGCTCGTGCGCTCGGGCCGGCTGACCGAGGACGAGGCGGCCGTCCATCCGCACCGCTCCGTGATCACCCGCGCGCTCGGCACCGAGCCCGAGGTCGAGATCGACACGATGACCGTCGACGTCGTCCCCGGCGACCTCCTGCTCCTCTGCTCCGACGGCCTGAGCGCGATGGTCCGGGACGACGGCATCGCCCGTGTCCTCGAGCATGCGGCAGGCGACCCCCGGCTCGCGGCCGAGGAGCTCGTCCGCGCCGCGAACGACGCCGGCGGCGACGACAACGTGACGGTCGTCCTCTTCGAGCTCGTCGAGGGCGACCCGCTGCCGCGGCAGCCCGACGAGACCACGGTCGAGGACGTCGAGAGCGCCGCGACGCCCG
>DASTKY010000309.1:0-5070 GCA_035715495.1 Gaiella sp.
CGCGCTCGGCGTGGTGTGCGAGCCGCGAGGCGGGCGCGCGGCCGCCTTCCTCGGAGCGGAGGGCCTCGAGCAGCGCCGCATGCAGGCGGCGGCGACGTCCCGCCGGGACCGAGTCCGCGAGCACGCGACGGGCGAGCTCGTGCCGGTAGGCGATCGCGAGGCCGTCGTCGCGGAGCACTCCCGCGGCGAGGCACGCGTCGAGCTGCTCGATCACGTCCGGCGCCACCGCCTCGAGCAGCCAGAGCTCGGTCCTGCCCGGGACGAGCGCCACGACCTCGAGCAGGCGGCGCGCCTCGCTCCCGAGCGGCGCCGCACGGGCGAGCACCGCGTCCTTGACCGTCTCGGGGAGCTGGGCCGACCCGACCGCGAGCACCTCGGTCACGTAGAACGGGTTGCCGTCGGTCAGCGCGTGGATCGCGTCGCCGTCGGCGCCGCTCGGCGCGGCCAGCTCCCGGACGGCGTCGAGCGAGAGGAGCGGCACGGTCAGCCGCGAGACGCCGGGCGCGGAGGCGAGCTGCCCGAGCACGAGGCGGAGCGGATGGTCGCCGTCGACCTCGTCGTCGCGGAAGGTCGCGACCACGAGCCCTCTCGTCCGGTCGACCCGCCGCCCGAGCACCCGCAGCGCGTCGAGCGTCGCCTCGTCGGCCCAGTGCACGTCCTCGAGGACGAGGACCGCGGGTCGCGCGAGCTCGTCGAGCACGGCACCGGCGAGCGCGCGTGGATCGGCGCCGTCACCCAGCGCGTCCGCGAGCGACCCGCCGGTCGCGGCCGCGACGTCCGCGAACGGGCCGAACGGCGCGGGCGTCGCGAGGTGCTCGCACGACCCGAGGGCGACCGGCGCGGCGGCGCGGTCGGCGAACGCGCGAACGAGCGTCGTCTTGCCGACGCCGGCCTCGCCGCCGACGAAGACGAGCCGGCCGCCCTCCTGGAGCGCCGCCGAGAGCGCCACGAGCAGGTCGTCGCGCTCGAGCACCTCGCCCACGCGTCCATGTTCGAGGTCGCGCGCCCTCCCGGCAAGCGGATGCCCAAGATCGGTATCGCCGCGCCGCAATCTGGGTGATTCGGCCGATTCGGCCGCGCGGGCCCCGCCCTACCGTCGATGGGGTCATGGAACCCGAGTCAAGGAGCCCGACATGGAGACCTTCGTGATCCTGCGCCGCGGCGGCTGGCGCACCGTGGCCGATCTCGAGGAGGCCGCGGCCCGCTCGACCGCCGAGGGGGAGCGCATGCAGGACGACGTGTCCTGGATCCGCAGCTACGTCACGGCGGAGCAGGACGGCAGCATCGGCACGGTCTGCATCTACCAGGCGTCGAGCCCGGAGGCGATCCGGGCGCACGCGAGCCGGGCCGGCCTCCCGATCGACGAGATCGTGAAGGTCGCGGACACGGTGATCGTCCGGCCCGACCCGGTTCCGGCAACCGCCTGAGAAGGAGGAGACATGCGCACGAAGCTCATCGTGATCGCCGCGCTCGGCGCCGCGATCCTCGTTGCGGCGGGAGGGGCGCTCGCCACGCAGAGCACCGACCGGCTCGCTGCGAAGCAGGCGACCGCCGCGTTCAAGCAGCTCGCCAAGGCGAAGGCGGCCGGCTACAAGGTCGAGCTGAAGACGACGCCCGCGAACGGCGCGAAGGCGTGCATCGCGGACCCGTCCGGCGGCATGGGGATCCACATGGTGAACCCGACGCTGCTCGACAGCGCGATCTCGCTCAAGGCGCCCGAGGCGCTCGTCTACGAGCCCCGCGGCGGCAAGCTCGAGCTCGTCGCGCTCGAGTACGTCGTCGACCGGAAGGCGTGGCACGACGCGGGCAACACGAAGCCGCCGAAGCTCTTCGGCCGGCAGTTCTCGCTCACGACCGCGAACCCGTTCGGGCTGAAGCCGTTCTACGCGCTCCATGCCTGGGTCTGGAAGCGCAACCCCTCGGGGTGGCTCCAGCCCTGGAACCCGAGCGTCTCCTGCCCGTCGTAGGAGGCGGCACGGGAGGACCGGACCTCTCCGCGCGCGGGGTGCCCCACGGCGCCCCGCGCCGGTCCGGATAGGCTCGAACGGTGCGCGCGGCAGTGGTCACCGAGGTCGGCGAAGCGCCGTCGGTGGGCGAGGTCGAAGCGCCCGCGGGCGGCGACGTCGTCGAGGTCGTCGCCGCGCCGATCAATCCGATCGACCTCGCGGTCTCCCGCGGCCTCCTCGCGACCGGCCATCCGCCGCTGCCGTACGTCCCCGGCTGCGAGGGGGTCGGGCGGACGGCGGACGGGCGGCTCGTGTGGGTCTTCGGCGGGGCGCTCGGCCGCACGGTGAACGGCGCCATGGCCGAGCAGGTGGCGATCGGCGACGCGCACGCGATCGAGATCCCCGACGGCGCCGACCCGGCGCTGGCGGGCGCGCTCGGGATCGCCGGCCTCGCCGGCTGGCTCCCCTTCGCGTGGCGGGCACCCCTCGAGGGCGGCGAGTCCGTCCTCGTCCTCGGTGCGAGCGGCTCGGTGGGCATCGTCGCGGTCCAGGCGGCGAAGCTCCTCGGCGCCGGCCGTGTCGTCGCGGCGGGGAGGAGCGCGGCGGGGCTCGAGCGGGCCGCAGCCCTCGGTGCCGACGCGACGATCCGCCTCGACGAGCAAGACGACCTCGTCGCGGCCTTCAAGGAGGCATTCGGCGGCGACGGTCCGACCTATGTGTTCGACCCGCTCTGGGGTCCTCCGGTCGAGGCGGCCGTCCAGGCGGCCCAGCCGTCGGCGACCATCGTCAACCTCGGCCAGTCCGCCGGCGCGACCGCCGATCTCGCGTCCGGGCCGGTGCGCTTCAAGTGCCTCTCGATCCTCGGGCACACGAACTACGCCGTCCCGAAGGACGAGCTCGTCGACCACTACGCCCGCCTCGTCGGCCACGCGACCGCGGGCGAGATCGTCCTCGACGTGGAGCGCGTGCCGCTCGACGACGTCGCCGACGCCTGGCGTCGACAGGCCGAGGGCGCCGGCACGAAGCTCGTCCTCGTTCCCTAGGACGCACGACCCCGGCGGGATAGGCTCGGCCCGTGCCGCTCGACCCTGCCCGCGTCGTCGCCCGCCTCGAGGAGCTTCGCGCCCTCACGGGGAACGCCGACGGCGCGCAGCGTGTCGCCTGGACCGAGACCTGGGCGACCGCCCGCGCCTGGCTCGCGGAGTCGCTCGCCGACCTGCCGCTCGAGGTCGAGCGCGACGCCGCCGGCAACGACTGGTACACGCTCCGCGGCGCCGACGAGCGTGCCGTCCTGATCGGCGGCCACCTCGACTCCGTGCCGAACGGCGGCTGGCTCGACGGATGCCTCAACGTCCTCGCCGGCGCCGAGGTGCTGCGCCGGATCGCCGAGGACGGGACGCCGCCGGTCACCGTGCGGCTCGTCGACTGGGCGGACGAGGAGGGGGCGCGCTTCGGCCGCTCGCTCTTCGGCTCCTCCGCCGCGGCCGGCTCGATGCGCGACCAGGAGGAGCTGCGGCGGCTCGTCGACCGGGAGGGCGTGTCGCTCCCCGACGCGGTCGGGGCGTTCGGCGTCGACCTCGACCGGATCGTCGATGCGCGGGCGCAGCTCGAGGGCGCCCTCGCGTACCTCGAGCTCCACATCGAGCAGGGCCCGGTGCTCGAGTCGCTCGGCCTGCCGCTCGGGACCGTGCTCGGGACGTTCGGCGTCGAGCGGTCGCGCATCACGTGGACCGGACAGGCGGCGCATGCAGGCTCCACGCCGATGGCGGATCGACGGGATGCGCTCGCGGGCGCGGCGAAGCTCGCGCTTGCGATCCGCGAGATCGCCGCGGGCACGGGCGACGGCGCCGTCTGCACCTCGGGCGACGTCACGTGCCGGCCCGGGATCGTCACGTCGGTCGTCGAGACGGCGGAGCAGCTGCTCGACCAGCGCCACCTCGACGCGGGGAGGCTCGCGTCGATGCGCGCCCGCGCGGAGGAGCTCTCACGTCAGTTCGCGGGCGAGGAGCGGCTCGAGGTCGCCTGGGAGCGGATCTGGTCGATCGAGCCGATCCTGTTCGACGAGACCCTGATCGGGCTGGCCGACGAGGCGATCGCGGAGGTCAGCGGCACGACGCATCGCCTCCCCTCCGGCCCGCTCCACGACGCGGCCGAGGTCTCGCGGTCGGGCATTCCCACGGTGATGGTCTTCGTCCAGAGCCTCCGCGGCCTCTCCCACACGAAGCTCGAGGACACGAAGCCCGAGCACCTCGAGCTGTCCGTCGCGGCGCTCGACCGCCTCGCGACGAGGACGCTCGCGCACGTCGCGGGCGCCCGCTAGCGGCTGGCGCTGGCAGCCACGGCGCCGCGGGCGGATACTGACCCGGTCACGCGACCCAGGAGACCCTGATGGCACTCAGCTTCGGCGTCACCGTCCTGCCCGACCCGCCCGCGAGCCGGCTCGTGGAGCTCATGGCGCTCGGCGAGCAGAACGGCTTCGAGATCGGCTGGACGTACGACTCGCACTACCTGTGGCAGGAGTCGTTCCCGCTCCTCACGCTTGCGATCCAGGCGACCTCGACGATGAAGTTCGGGCACCTCGTGACGAACCCGGGCACGCGCGAGCCCACCGTCCTCGCGAGCCTCTACGCGACGATGCACGACATCTCCGACGGCCGGATGGTGATGGGGATCGGCCGCGGCGACTCGGCGCGGCGCACGATCGGCCAGCAGCCGGTGCGGGTCGCGGAGTTCGAGCGGAGCCTCCGGATGATCAAGGACCTCATGAACGGCCGCGAGGTCGCGTGGAACGACACGGAGCTCAAGTTCCCCTGGGTGCGGCCGGAGCTGCCGGAGATCCCGATGTGGGTCGCGGGCTACGGGCCGAAGGCGCTCGCGGTCGCGGGCCGGGTCGGGGACGGGGTCATCATCCAGCTCGCCGACCCCGAGATCATCCAGTGGATCATGGGCACGGCGCGCGCCGCCGCCGAGGCGGCCGGCCGCGACCCCGCCGACCTCAAGTGCATCGTCTGCGCCCCGAGCCACGTCGGCCCGATCGAGGACGGGCGCGAGCAGACCCGCTGGTTCCCCGCGATGGTCTCGAACCACGTCAAGGACCTGATCGAGCGCTACGGCACGGACGGGT
>DASTKY010000310.1:0-4168 GCA_035715495.1 Gaiella sp.
CTGAAGGCGACGAGGACGGTGCCGGGCGTCAGGGCGCGCAGCTGCTTCGCGCCGACGAACTCGAGCGGCAGCTTCCGCTCGTGCACGCGGAGCTCGGCCGCCGGGAACGCGCGCCGCACGAGCGGCAGGGCGTCGAGCGCGGCGAGCCGGCGCACGTGCTCGAACTCGCCCGCGAGCAGCAGCTCGGTCCAGGCCGCGCCGCGCTCCTCGTCGTCCGCCCACTGCACCTCGTCGAGGACGAGCACCTCGCCGCGGTCGGGAGCCATCTCGACGGTGCAGCAGAGGATCGGCGCGTGCTCGTTGATCCGCTCCTCACCCGTGATCAGGCCGACGCGGTCGGCGCCGGCGACGGCGCCGAGGCGGCGGTGAGCCTCCTGCGCGAGCATCCGCAGCGGCCCGGCGTACACCCCGCGGCCGTGCTCGGCGAGGAACGCCAGCGCGTCGTGCGTCTTGCCGGAGTTCGTCGGCCCGAGGTGCGCGACGACGGTCGCCGGCTCGCGGCGCCGGTGCGGGAGCCTGATCTCGATGTTCCGCTCGGCCCGGTTCACGGCCGCGCGGCGATACGCGCCCGTCGCGCGGGCATGACGGGCGGCGCGGGACGGCCGCTTGGGCGGGCGGGAGCGGCGGCTCCGGGGCATCGGGCTACCGTAGCCGTGCGACGAACCGAGGCAGTGCGCCGGCGAAGTCGACGCCTTCGCGGGGATCGAGCGGCGGGAATCCGCTCGGCGGACTCCCGGTCGCGAACAGGCTCAGACCTTGAGGTAGCGGCGGAGCGTCAGGCCCGAGCCGAGGGCGCCGACGGCGAGGCCGACGCCGAGGAGGATGAGCGCCGTCAGGCCGAAGCCGAGCGCGCGCACGTCGTCGGAGGAGTCGATCTGCCCGAGGATCGAGGGCAGCGCGATCTCCTTCCCGAGCAGCAGGAGGATGATCGCGGCGAACGCGCCGACGAGGCCGCAGAGGAGCCCTTCCACCATGAACGGCCCTCGGACGAACCAGTTGGTCGCGCCGACGAGCTTCATCACCTCGATCTCGCGGCGCCGGGAGAAGATCGAGAGCCTGATCGTGTTCGCGATCAGGAGCACCGAGGCGGCGAGCAGGACGACGACCGCGACGAGGAAGACGACCTCGATCACCCGCGCCACCTGGAGGATGCGCTTCGACGTCTGCTGGCCGTCCTTGACGCGCTCGACGCCCGCGAAGCGCTGCGCGCGGATCGCGGCGGAGATCTCCTTGACCTCCTCCGCGTGCTGCGGCGTGATCTCGTAGGACGCGGGGAGCGGGTTCGTGGGGAGGTTCTCGGTCAGCTCCGGGTAGCGCTTCCGCATCCGCTGGAGCGCCTCGGCGCGCGAGACGAACTGGTAGTCGGCGATCCTCTCCGGGTTCGTGCGCAGGTACGCGCCGACCGCGTTCACCTGCTTCGGCGTCACGCCGTCGACGAAGAACACCTTCACCTCGAGCTGGTCCTTCACGTGGTCGGACCACGAGACGACCCACGAGCCGAGCGCGATCAGGAGCCCGAGCAGGAACATCCCGATCAGCACGGTCATCGTCGCCGCGAACGACGTCGAGATGTTCGAGCCGATCGAGCGGAGCGCCTCGGAGAGGACGAGCTTGACGCGGTTCATGCGGCCGTCACTCGGTCTCGTACCCGCCGCGGCGCTCGTCGCGGACGATGCGGCCGCTGTCGAGCGCGATCACGCGCTTGCGCATCTTGTCGACCATCTCGCGGTCGTGGGTGACCATCAGGATCGTCGTCCCGGCCGTGTTGATCCGGTGGAGGAGCTGCATGATCCCGACCGACGTGTCGGGGTCGAGGTTGCCCGTCGGCTCGTCGCAGATGAGGAGCGGCGGGTGGTTCACGACCGCGCGCGCGATCGAGACGCGCTGCTGCTCGCCGCCGGAGAGCTCGTCCGGCTTGGAGCCGGCCTTGTGCGCGAGCCCGACGAGCGCGAGCACCTCCGGCACCTTGCGACGGACGGCGGTCGACGACTCGCCCTGGACGCGCAGCGCGTACGCGACGTTCTCGGCGGCCGAGCGGTCGCGGAGCAGCTTGAAGTCCTGGAAGACGCAGCCGACGTTGCGGCGCAGCAGCGGCACCTTCGAGCGCTTGAGCCGCGTCAGGTCGCGGCCGCCGACGATGATGCGGCCGCTCGTCGGCTCGAGCTCCTTGAGCAGGAGCCGGATGATCGTCGACTTGCCCGAGCCCGAGGGGCCGACGACGAAGACGAACTCGCCCTTGTCGAGCACGAACGAGGCGCGGTCGAGCGCGACGACGTCGGGGTCGTAGACCTTGCGGACGTCCTCGAAGACGATCATCGCGGCCGAGCTGGCAGACCGCTGGCCCGAGCCGTTGGTCGTGCCGACGTCCGGGCCCTCGAGGAGCGCAGCAGCAGAGTCGGGAGGCGTGATGAGCAGGTCGTCCATACCGGGCGAGAGCGTTTGCCGGGATCCCCGTGGCGCTCCGGTTCTGGGTTCGCTCCAGTGTAGCCGAGTCCTTCGGCCGGACCCGCCCCGCGCCAGGCTGGAAGCGGCTCCGAGGCGACTCGCGCTCGTGGGCTCTACGCCTTGCCGGTGGCGCGGGCGAGGAGGTACGCCTGGACGAACCCGTCGAGGTTGCCGTCGAGCACGCCCTGGGCGTTCCCGGCCTCGAAGTCCGTCCGGTGGTCCTTGACCATCTGGTACGGGTGGAGCACGTACGAGCGGATCTGGCTCCCGAAGCCGACGTCCACCTTGCTCCCCCGCTCCTTCGCGAGCTCGGCCTCGCGCTCCTCCTCCCGCAGCTCCGCCAGCCGCGAGCGGAGGATGCGCATCGCGGTCGCCTTGTTCGACGTCTGCGACCGCTCGTTCTGGCACTGCACGACGATCCCCGTCGGCACATGTGTGATGCGCACCGCGGAGTCCGTCTTGTTGACGTGCTGGCCGCCGGCCCCGCTCGCGCGGTACGTGTCGATCCTGAGGTCGCCCTCGTCGATCTCGACCTCGGCGCTCTCGGGCAGGAGCGGCGCGACGACGACCTGGGCGAACGCGGTGTGGCGGCGGTGCGCCGAGTCGAAGGGCGAGAGGCGCACCAGCCGGTGGACGCCGCGCTCGGCCTTGAAGAGCCCGTAGGCGTTCTCGCCGCGGACGGTGAGCGTCGCCGACTTGAGGCCCGCCTCCTCCCCCGCGCTCGCCTCGACGACCTCGGTGTCGAAGCCGCGGTCGGCCGTCCAGCGCAGGTACATCCGGAGGAGCATCTCCGCCCAGTCCTGCGCGTCGGTGCCGCCCGTCCCCGCCGTGATCGCGACGACGGCGTCGCCGGCGTCGTACTCGCCGTCGAAGAGCGCCTCCTCCTGGAGCCGGGCGAGCTCGGCGCGCACCGGCGCGACCTGCTCGGCGACCTCGTCCTCCAGGGACGGGTCGAGCTCGAGCAGCTCCGTCGCGTCGTCGACCTCGCGGCGCAGCGTCTCGTAGCGCTCGAGCTTGCGGGCGACCCGCGCGTGCTCCGTCGAGGTGCGTGCTGCAGACGCCTGGTCGTCCCAGAACCCCGGGGCCCCCATCTCGGCCTCGAGCTCGGCCTGGCGCGACGTCAGCGCATCGGGGTCAAAGGTAGTCACGGACCCAGGCGAGCTGGGCCCCGAGCTCCGAGAGCTGCTCGGCGACGGGCTTGTCGTCGGTGACCGCCATCGCGGCGATCGTAGCCGCTCGCGCTCGCGACCCCGCCGGTGCGCCTATCCGGCCGTCGCCCTCCACGCCTCGTGCTGGTCTCGGACGCGACGCCACAGCGCGGCGCGCTCGTCGCGCGTGAGGTCGCGGTACGCGAGGCCGAAATGGTCGAGCACGAGCTCCCACCACGCCCCGGAGGTCGAGACCTCGCGGCTCCGGGCGGCGTGTCCCGAGCGCTCGGTGTGAATGCAGCCCCGCAGCACCTCGACGCTGCCGCCGACGCGACGTTGCACCGTGACCGTCGACGCGAAGCTCGAGCGCGTGGAGAGGAATGCATGCATCCGCTCGAAGTCGTCGATCGCGGCCGACCGCCGCGCGATGTCGAAGCCGCCGAAGCCGCCGCGCGCTTCGTGCTCGAAGCGCCACGCGTCGTCGCCGAAGGGCGAGGGCCCGAGCCGGTAGACGGCGTCGCCCTGGACGTGCTCGCCGGCCGTGAGCGGTAGCGGCTCGGCCGGACCGTCGCCCA
>DASTKY010000311.1:0-5311 GCA_035715495.1 Gaiella sp.
GAGGACTTCGGCCTCGTCGCCGGGACGCTCGAGCGGCGCTACGCGGAGGCGCGGCGTCGCCGTCGGCCCGCCCGCCGGCACGAGACCGAGCCGCTCGCCGACCGCGACTGGATCACCGTCGACCTCCACATGCACACGAACCACTCGCACGACTGCTCGATCGAGCCCGCGGCGCTCGTGGCGCACGCGGAGGCCGAGGAGCTCGGCGCGATCGCGGTGACCGACCACAACGTCTTCTCCGGCGCGCTCGAGGCGATGGAGGCCGCCCGCGGCCGCGACCTGATCGTGATCCCCGGAGAGGAGGTCAAGAACGACCGCAACGGAGAGGTGATCGGGCTCTTCCTGCGGGAGGAGATCCCGCGCGGCATGCCCTTCGCCGACACGATCGCCGCGATCCGCGAGCAGGAGGGCGTGGTCTACGTCCCGCACCCGTTCGACCGCATGCACTCGATCCCCTCGCCCGCCGTGCTCCACCGCCACCTGCCCGAGATCGACGTGCTCGAGGTCTACAACGCGCGCCTTCTCTTCGACGCTTACAACGACGAGGCGCTGCGGTTCGCGCGCAAGTACGGCCTGCTCCAGGGAGCGGGCTCGGACGCCCACGTCCTCCAGGGCGTCGGGACCGGCGCGCTCCGGCTCCGGCGCTTCGACGGCCCGGAGGAGTTCCTGCTCGCACTCCGCACGGCGACGGTGCTGCGCCGCCCGAAATCGCTCGCATACCTGCAGTCGCTGAAGTGGGTCGCCCAGGTGCGCGAGAAGGTGGCGGGCGGCGGCTGAGGTCCTCGGGTGGAGGAAGCCGCCACGACCTCCGCGAATGTGTGCCGTGATGTCGAGCGCTGACGACCGGCCCGAGACGGCGCCGTCCCGGGGCCGGGCCACGGGCCGCGTCACCCCCCCGGACGAGATCCAGGAGCGGTATCTCCGCCGCGCGATCTCCGAGGTGAACGAGCTCGGCGACGAGCTGCTCGCCCTCGGCGACGAGCTGCACGTGCCCGTGCTCGGCAGCGGCCACCCGCTCGGCGACGTCATGCTCCTGAAGCACACGCCGACGCAGAGCGAGATCCACGAGGGCGTCGCCTTCTTCGGCCGCGCCGGCCAGGCCCTCCTGAAGTCGCTCGACCGCCTCTCGGTCGATCCGCTCGCCGTCTACGGCACCAACTGCCTCAAGTTCGGGACGGAGGAGCCGGCGCAGGCGCAGGGCTGGCTCACCCGCGAGCTCCACATCGTGCAGCCGAAGCTGCTCGTCGCGATGGGCCCGGAGACCGTCGCCTTCGTCAACGCGCTCGCGTTCCCCCTCGCCGGCGACCTCGACGCCGACCGCCAGGGGGAGCTCCAGCGGTTCACGCCGACGATCGAGGCCCTCGTGACGCCCGACATCGACGTCTCGCTCGACGAGCAGGACGCGAAGACGCGGTTCTGGAACGCCTTCAAGGCGCTCGGTGCCTGGTGGGCGGAGCAGCCGCCGTACTGAGGTCGGACGCGGCCGCCACCCCCGGCGCGCGACTGGCGTTGGCCGGCGCCGTCCTTGCCGCGCTCGCCGCGTGGGACGCGCACGCGAGCCGTCTCCCCCAGCTCGCGGACCGCTGGGACGTCGTCCTGATCGCGACCGTCGTCATTCCGGCGACGTTCCTCGTCGTCTGGCTGCTCGCGCCGCTCGCGGACGCGCGTCGGCTGCCCCTGGCGCTGCTCGCGGCCGCGGCCGTGGCCGTGCTGCTGGAGCTCGCCGGGCTCGAGTCGCTCTTCAACGCGGCAAAGGTCGTCGCCTTCGCGCTCTTCGGCTTCTGGTTCCTCCAGCTGCTGGAGCAGCTCTGGTGGGTCGTGCTCGTCGCGGCCCTGATCCCGCTCGTCGACATCGCCTCGGTCTACCGCGGCCCGACGAAGGTCGTCGTCGAGGAGGAGCCCGGCGTCTTCGAGCGCATCGCGATCTCCTTCGCGCTGCCGGGCGAGGAGGCGGCGGCGCGGCTCGGGCCGCCGGACGTGATCTTCTTCGCGCTCTTCCTCGCGGCCGCGGGGCGGTTCGGGCTGCGCCGCGGGGCGACGTGGCTGGGGATGACCGCCGCGATCTCGGCGACGCTCGTCCTCACCTACGCGCTCGAGCTCGACGGCCTGCCGGCGCTCCCGGCCGTCTCGCTCGGGTTCCTGCTCCCGAACGCGGACCTGCTCTGGCAGCGGCGACGCGGCGCGGCGGGCGAGGCGCCGGGACGGGGCTGACCCCGCCCCGGCACACCTCGGCCGCTCAGCAGTTCTCGCGCGCCCAGGCCTCGAGGTTCTCGGTCGCCTCGCGCACCTCGGGCGTGTCGAGCTTGCTCGACAGCTCCTGCAGCTTCGCGAGCGCCTCCGGGCTCGGCGTCTCGCCGCTCGAGAGGTCGATGCCCTTGAGCGCGTCGGCGAGCTCCTCGAAGTTGTCCGCGAGCACCTGGTAGTCGTCGCGGATCTCCTCCGGGACCTGGTCGGCGATCTCGTCGAAGACCTCCGCGGCGGACTCGATGCCGCTCGAGCCGGCGAAGGCGTTCGAGAGCTTCGCCGAGAGACCCGCGAAGTTCGCGCACTCGCCCGAGAGCCCGCCGGTGCCGTCGTCGGTGGTCGCGTCCGCGTCCTCCGTGGTCGCGTCGTCGGCCGCCTCCGTCGTCTCGGTCTCGACGACCGCCGCGTCGTCGCCGGAGGCCGAGCTGTCGCTGTCGTCGCCGCCGCAGCCGGCGGCCAGGAGTGCGAGCGCCGCCAGCAGCAGCACCGTCAGTCGTCGTGCAGTCACGTCGTCACCGCCTCTGTCGTAGTCCCCCCAGGGTCATCATCACTCTCGGCACGGACGGCCGTCCGCGTGAGCAGCGAGACGCTCTCGATGTGCGGTGTGTGCGGGAACATGTCCACCGGCGTGCACCGCTCGAGGCGGTAGCCGTACTCGTCGCGCAGCACAGCGAGGTCCGACGCGAGCGTCGTCGGGTTGCACGAGACGTAGACGAGGCGCGGCGCCTCGAGCGCTCCCGTCCGTCGCAGCGCCTTGCCGGCGAGCCCGGCCCTGGGCGGGTCGACGACGACCACGTCCGGCGCCCCGGCCTTCTCGCGCAGCTCCTCGAGCGACTGCCCGACGTTGCCGGCGAAGAACCACGCGTTCGCGATCCCGTTCGCCTCCGCGTTCTCGATCGCGCACGCGACCGACTCCTCCGAGATCTCGACGCCCCACACCGACGCCGCCGCGCCGGCGAGCGCGAGCCCGATCGTGCCCGTGCCGCAGTAGAGGTCGTAGACGACCTCGCTGCCCGTCAGGCCCGCCGCGTCGCGCGCCAGCGTGTAGAGCGTCTCCGCCATCTCGGTGTTCGTCTGCAGGAACGCGTTCGGGCGGACGCGGAAGCGCAGCCCCAGCAGCTCCTCCTCGATCCAGGGATCGCCCCACAGCACCCGCGTCGGGAGGTTCGTCACCTCCGCGGGGCGGTCGTTCACGGCCCAGTGGAGGGAGCGCACCTCGGGGAAGCGCGTGACCGTCTCGATCAGGAAGTCGGCGTCGAAGCGCTCGCCCGGCGCGGTCACGAGCATGACGAGCACCTGGCCGGTGTTGCGGCCCTCCCGGACGACCAGGTGGCGGAGGTAGCCCGTCTGGGCCTCCTGGTCGTACGGCTCGAGGCCCTCCTCGCGCGCCCACGTCTTGACGGCCTCGCGGATCGCGTTCCCGACGTCGGTGGTGAGGAGGCACTCCTCGACGTCGATCACCTCGTCCCAGCGGCCCGCGCGATGGAACCCGAGCACGAGCCCGTCGGGCGTCGACGCGAACGAGTACTCGAGCTTGTTCCGGTAGCCGTAGACCGACCGCGCCGGGACGATCGGCTCGACGGGCGCAGCCTGGAAGCCGCCGAGCCGGGCGAGGGCGTCGCGCACCTGCGCCTCCTTCGCCGCGAGTTGCGCGTCGTAAGCAAGGTCCTGGAAGCGGCAGCCGCCGCAGACGCCGAAGTGCCGGCACGGCGCCTCCACGCGGTCCGGGCCCGGCTCGAGCAGGGCGACGCGGGTCGCCTCGGCGAAGCCCCGCTTCACCTTCGTCGCACGCGCCCGCACGCGGTCGCCCGGCAGGCCGCCGCGCACGAAGACGACGAACCCGTCGAGCCGGCCGACCCCGTTTCCGCCGTACGCGAGCGAGTCGATCCTGACCTCGACCTCCTCTCCCTTGCGCACGGGTGCCGCCATGTGACCGAGGGTAGCCCTCGCGAAGTTCGGTTGTCCGCCCTTGCCGCCGCCGACGGCCGCTCGTACGCTCCGGTCTCGTGTCCAGGTAGCGCACCCATGACGAGCGCCGCCGGCCGTCCTCGACGGCCGGGCGTGCGCGTGCGCGCGGACACGACGACCGACCCGGAGCCCCGACGTCGGGCTCGTCGCGCCGCATCCCGACCCCAGGGCAGGAGCCCGTGACACGACGACCGCACATCACGAGCAGCGCGAACGACCGGTTGAAGGCCGTCCGGCGGCTCGCCCGCCGGCGGAGCCCCTCCGTGTTCCTCGTCGAGGGCCACCGCCAGGTCGCGCGCGCGCTCGAGGCCCGGATCCGCCTGGACGCGGTCTACGCGGCCCCGAGCCTCTTTCTCGGCGCCCGCGACCACGAGCTCCTCGCCGTCGCCGAGCGCCGCGGCGTGCGCGTCGTCGAGCTCGGCGCCGCGGCATTTCGGTCCGTCTCCAGCGCCTTCCGGCCGGACGGTCTGCTCGCGGTCGCGCGTCGGTGGGCGACCTCGCTCACGTCGCTCGGGCCGGGTGACGCGCCGCTCCTCCTCGTCGCCGAGGGGCTGGAGCGGCCCGGGAACCTCGGCACGATCGTCCGCTCCGCCTGCTCGGCCGGCGCGACCGGCGTCCTCGCGTGCGACACGCCGACCGACGTCTTCCATCCCGAGGTCGTGCGCGGCTCGGTCGGGACGCTCTTCCACCTGCCCGTCGCGACGTGCACGGCGCAGCAGGCGCTCCCGTGGCTGCGCGAGCACGGCGTGCGGATCGTCGTCGCCACGCCCGGCGCGGACCGACCGTGCTGGGACGCGCTGCTCACCGGCCCCGTCGCGCTCGTCGTGGGCAGCGAGCGCCACGGCGTCTCGGGCCCGTGGCTCGCGGCCGCGGACGAGCGCGTCTCGATCCCGATGCCGGGGCCGGCCGACAGCCTCAACGTCGCCGTCGCCGCGGGGATCGTGCTGTTCGAGGCCGTGCGGCAGCGCGCCGCGGGCCGCGCGTCCTAGGCGAGGACGGAGACGTGCACCGCGCGGTCGCGCGGGCCGTCGAACTCGCAGAAGAAGATCCCCTGCCACGTGCCGAGCGCCAGCGACCCGTCCTCCCGGAGGGGCACGAC
>DASTKY010000312.1:0-3364 GCA_035715495.1 Gaiella sp.
CCGACCCGGCGCCGTGGGCGTGGCTGGAGGCCGTGCACGACCGCGGGCTGCTGGAGCGCATCCGCGGCGGGACGCTGACGCTGCGCGAGGCGCGCGGGCTCGGCCTGCCGTGGTCGCCCGAGCTCGTCGAGCGCGCGCGGCGGGCGACCGGCGCGACGCTCGAGGCGTCGCGCGCCGCCCTCGCCGACGGCGTCGCGCTGAACCTCGGCGGCGGCACGCACCACGCGTTCGCGCACGTCGGCCGCGGGTTCTGCGTCTTCAACGACGTCGTCACGGCGATCCGCGACCTGCGCGCCCGGCGCCTCGTGCGGCGCGTGCTCGTCGTCGACGTCGACGTCCACCAGGGCGACGGGACGCACGCGCTGCTCGGCGGCGACGCGGACGCGTTCACCCTCTCGCTGAACGGGTTCCGCAACTACCCGTTCCGCCGCGTGCCCGGCGACCTCGAGGTCGAGCTGCCCGACGGCACCGGCGACGACCGGTACCTCGCGGAGCTGGCGCGCGTGCTGCCCCAGGCGATCGACCGCGGGCGGCCCGAGCTCGCCTTCGTGCTCGCCGGCGCCGACCCCTTCGCCGGCGACCGGCTCGGCCGGCTCGCCCTCACCAAGGCGGGGCTGCTCGAGCGGGATGCGGCGATCCGAGACGCGCTCGCGGAGGCGGGCGTCCCCGTGTGCGTTACGCTCGCCGGCGGCTACGCCGAGGACATCCGCGACACGGTCGAGATCAACCTGGGGACGGTGAGGACATTCAGCGCATCGCGGTCGTGACGGGGGCCTCCTCGGGGATCGGGGAGGCGACGGCGCGGCTCCTGGCGGAGAAGGGCTGGTCGTGCGTGCTCGTCGCCCGCCGCGAGGACCGGCTGCTCGCGCTCGCGGACGAGATCGGCGGCGAGGTGGAGGTCTGCGACGTCGGCGACCGCGAGGCGGTCGAGGCGATGGCCGCGCGGGTGCTCGAGCGCCACCCGGCGATCGGGCTGCTGCTCAACAACGCGGGGATGCCCGCCCGCGGCACGTTCCTCACCGTCGACCCGGACCTGATCCGGCGCGTCATGGAGGTGAACTACCTGGGCGGCGTCTGGTGCACGCGGGCGTTCCTGCCGGGCCTCCACTGGGGCGCGGCCTCCGGCGGCGCCCACGTCGTCAACCTCGTCTCGGTCGCCGGCACCGTCGCGTTCGCGCCCGCGGGCGCGTACGCCTCCTCGAAGCACGCGCAGCTCGCGTTCTCGCGCTCGCTCGGAGCCGCCCTTCGGGGCACGGGCATCCAGGTGCACGCCGTCCTGCCGGGGTTCGTCGAGACGGAGGGGTTCCCGCAGAAGGGCGTGCTCGGCAGCAGGCTCCTGAGCCGGTTCGTGATCCACCCGCCGCGTGTCGCCGAGGCGGTCGTCCGCGCGGTCGAGAAGGGCAAGCGCGAGGTCACCGTGCCGTGGTTCCCGTACCGCCAGATCTCGATCCTGCAGGCGCTCGTCCCGGGCCTCATGGCGCGGTTCGTCGGCGTGTCCGACTACAAGCCCGGCTCCGTGTAGCTCAGGGCTTGCGGGCGACGTACCAGCCCAGCTCGACCTCGAAGACCGGAGGCGCCATGCGGGCCACGCGCTCGCGCTCCTCCCCCTCCAGCCCGACGAGGTCGAGGTAGCGGCCCATCTCGCGCTGCTCGCGGACGATCTCGTTCGAGGTCACGACGAGGTCGTTCGCGTCGAGGAAGCCGCGGACGTCCGCGTCGGGCAGGAGCCGCGTGTGCGACGGGTCGCGCGCCCGCTCGAACCGGTCCTGCTCGAGGCTGCGGATCGGGTCGACGTCGCCGAGCTGGTCGACGAGGAGGATCCGCCCGCCGGGCCGCGTCACCCGCGCGAGCTCCGCGACGACGAGCTCGGGCCGGTGCGCGTGGTGGAGGACGCGGAGGCAGCCGACGAGGTCGAAGTCGCCGTACGGGAACGGCAGCGCCTCCGCGTCACCGGTCACGAACGTGCAGTTCGCGGGCGCGTCGGCGCGCGCCGCGGCGAGGTACTCCTTCGACAGGTCGACCCCGACGACCGCGCCCACGAGCGGCGCCAGCGCGTACGCGAGGGCCCCCGTCCCGCAGCCGACGTCGAGCGCCCGCTCGTCGCCCGCAAGCGGCGCGAGCAGCCCCCGGAGCCGGGCATCGAGCTCCGCGTGCCGGTCGGCCTGCAGCGCCTGACGACGGGCGACGAGGTCACTCATCCCGTGCCTCCCGGACGCCACGGCCGGGAAGGGCGCGGATCCCGCAGGCGAGCTCGTAGCCGATCGTCTCCGCCACGCGCGCGTGCCGCTCGAGCGTGGCGCCGTCGCCGACGAGGGTGACCGGCGTGCCGCGCGCCGCCTGCCCGGGGAGGCGCACGGCCACCGCGTCCATCGAGACGGTCCCGACGACCGGCGCGGGGATGCCGCCGACGACGACCTCGGTGCCGGTCAGGTCGCGGCGGAACCCGTCCGCGTAGCCGACCGGGACGATCCCGATCCACGTCTCCTCGGTCGCGGCGAACCGCCGGCCGTAGCCGGTCGAGTCGCCCGGCGCGAGCCGCTTCACCTGCGCGAGCTCGGACTCCCAGCGGAGGGCGGGCCGCAGGTCGAAGGCGGCCGCGTCCTCGCCGAAGGGGTCGATGCCGTACAGGGCGATCCCGCAGCGCGTCGCGTCGAGGCGCGTCTCGGGGAGCGTCAGCGCGGCGGCGCTGTTGGCGACGTGGCGCACGTAGCCCTCAGCGTACGACGCCGTCGCCTCGAGGAAGCGGGCGAGCTGCGCGCGCGCGAAGTCCCGGTCGGAGTCGGAGGTGGCGAGGTGCGTCATCAGCCCGACGACGTCGCGACCCGGCGACGGGAGCTCGCCGAGGCCCCAGCGGCCCATCCCCGTGTCGAGCTTGAGGTGCACCGGGACCCCCTCGGGCACGCGCTCGTCGACCACCGTCAGCTCGAGCGAGGCGTCGCGCGCGAGCGAGACGTCACCGCCCGCGCCCGGGCCGAGGACGACGATCCGCGCTCCGGGGAGGGCGGTGCGGAGCTCGACGCCCTCCCCGACGGTCGCGACGCACAGCGCGCTCGCACCGCCCGAGAGCGCCGCCCGGCCCGCGTCGGCGGCGCCGTGGCCGTACCCGTCGGCCTTGACGACGGCCCACAGGGCGGCGGGCGCGACGCGGTCGGCGAGCACGCGGGCGTTGTGGCGGATCGCACCGAGGTCGACCGTGACGAGCGAGCGGGCCACGTCAGGCGAGGACGCCGGGAAGCGCGTCGAGGACGTCCGACGCGACGAGGCCCGCCTGGAACTCGACGCGCCGGGCCGCAAGACCGTGCGCGACGGCGGCTGCCGCAGCGGCCTCGACGGGCTCGAGGCCCCTGGCGAGGAACGCGCCGAC
>DASTKY010000313.1:0-2440 GCA_035715495.1 Gaiella sp.
CCGGGCGATCCAGGGCATCGGCGGCGGCGGGCTGATCGTGACGACGATGGCGGTGATCGGGGACATCGTCCCGCCGCGGGAGCGCGGCAAGTACCAGGGCTTCTTCGGCGCGGTGTTCGGCGTCTCGACGGTGATCGGGCCCCTCCTCGGCGGCTTCTTCGTCGAGCACCTCTCGGGGCGGTGGATCTTCTACGTCAACCTGCCGCTCGGCGCGGTCGCCCTCGCGGTCATCGCCGTCGCCTTCCGCCCGCGCGCCGACCACGTGCGGCACAGGATCGACTATCTCGGCGCGGCGCTGCTCGCGGGCGGGCTCTCGGCCATCGTCCTCTTCACGAGCCTCGGCGGGACGACCTGGCCGTGGGGCTCCCTGCAGATCGTCGTCCTCGCGGTGCTCGGGGTGGCGCTGCTCGTCGCCTTCGCGCTCGTCGAGCGGCGAGCCGCGGAGCCGATCCTGCCGCCCGAGCTCTTCCGGAACCGGACGTTCACGACGACGAGCCTGATCGGCTTCGTCGTCGGGTTCGCGCTCTTCGGCGCCGTCACGTTCCTGCCGCTCTACCTGCAGGTCGTGAAGCGGCACAGCCCCACCGAGTCGGGGCTCCTTCTGATCCCGATGATGGCCGGCGTCCTCGTGACATCGATCGGGAGCGGCCAGCTGATCACCCGGCTCGGCCGCTACAAGCCGTTCCCGATCGCCGGCACGGCGCTGATGACGGTCGCGATGGCGCTCCTCTCCGGCATCTCCGTCGGGATGCCCATCTGGCAGACGGCGCTGTACATGCTCGTGCTCGGCTTCGGGCTCGGGATGACGATGCAGGTGCTCGTCCTCGCCGCCCAGAACGCCGTCCCGTACAGGCTCCTCGGCGTCGCCACGTCCGGCTCGACCCTCTTCCGCCAGGTCGGCGGCTCGATCGGCGTCTCGATCTTCGGCGCGGTCTTCGCCAACCGGCTCGCGGCCAACCTCGCCGACGTGCTCCCGCCGGGGACGGAGATTCCGGCCGGAGCAGGCCAGGAGATCGTCGACCAACTCCCGGCCGGCGCCGTCCCGCTCTACCTCGAGGCGTTCGCCGACGCCCTCGGCCCGGTGTTCTTCGTCGCGGCGGGCGTCTCGCTGCTCGCCTTCCTGCTCACCTGGCTGCTGCCCGAGGTGCCGCTCAGGAAGAGCGCGGCCGCGGACGGCGTGGTCGAGAGCTTCGCGATGCCGAACGAGGCGACGTCGCTGCGCGAGCTGGAGCGGATCGTCACGACCCTCGCGCGGCGGGAGAACCGCTGGCGCGTCTACGACCGGCTCGGGCAGCGCGCCGGGCTCGACCTCGCACCGGCGGAGCTCTGGCTCATCGCCCGGCTCGGCGAGGGGGCGGCGGTCGACCTCGCCGACCCGAGGCTCGCCGAGGCGAGCGCCTCGCTCCGCGAGCGCGCGCTGCTTGCGGACGGCGGGCTGGCCCCGTCCGGCCAGGCGGTCTACGCGACGGTGCTGGAGGCGCGCACGGAGGGCCTGACCGAGCTGCTGGAGGGCTGGTCGCCCGAGGAGCACGACGAGGTGATGGCGATGCTCGAGCGGCTCGCCCGCGAGCTCGTGGTCGAGCCGCCGGTCGCCGCCTGACGGGCCGCGAGTGCCAATCTCGAACGACACGATCGCCGAGCGGCTCGAGGCATTCGCCACCCTGCTCGAGCTGTCCGAGGCGAGCCCCTACGCCGCCCGCGCCTACCGCCGGGCCGCGGAGACCGTCCGCGGGACCCGAGCGTCCGTCGAGGAGCTCGCGCGCGACGGCCGCGTCGAGGAGCTCCGCGGCGTCGGGCCCGGCATCGCCCGACGGATCGAGGAGCTGGTCGAGACGGGGGCGATCGCAGAGCTGGACGAGCTCGAGCGGAGCGTGCGTCCCGAGCTCGTCGCGTTCGGGCGGCTCCTCGGGTTCGGCGCGCGGCGGATGACCGAGATCGCCCGCGCGCTCGACGTCGGCACGCCGGACGAGCTCCGGGCCGCCGCCGCGGCGGGACGCCTTCGCTCGGTGCCCGGCATCGGCCCGAAGACCGAGGCGCAGCTGCTCGCCCGGCTCGAGCGCCCCGCCGAGCGGCCGCGGAAGGCGGTCCCGCTCAACCGGGCGCGCGTCCTCGTCGGCGCGCTCGCGGAGTCGCTCGGCGGCGAGCCGGCCGGCGACCCGCGGCGCTGGTCGGACGAGTGCCACGCGCTCGCGGTCGTGGTCGCCGCGGAGGAGGCGGTTCCCGTCCTGGAGGCGTTCGCCGCCCACCCCTCGGTCCTCACGCTCGTCGAGCGGGAGGCGCGGCGCGCGGTCGGCGTGACCGTGGACGGCGTCTCGGTCGAGCTCGTGGTCGCCCCGACCGCCGAGGCGGGCACGGCGCTCCTCCGCGCGACCGGCACCCGGGCCTACGTCGACGCGCTCGGCCCTCTGCCGCCGGCGCCGACGGAGTCGGCGCTCTACGC
>DASTKY010000314.1:0-2603 GCA_035715495.1 Gaiella sp.
GCGATCGGCGGATGAAGAGCATCTTCTCGGTCGCGCTCGGGATCCTGGCCGCGATCGGAGGCTTCGTCGACATCGGCGACATCGTCTTCAACGTCGCCGCCGGCGCGGAGTTCGGCTACGAGCTCCTGTGGGCCGTCGTGCTCGGCGTCGGCGGGATCATCACGTACGCCGAGATGTGCGGACGGGTCGCCGCGGTGTCGAAGAAAGCGGTGTTCGACGTCGTCCGCGAGCGCCTCGGCGTCTCCGTCGGGCTCGTCGCGCTCGTCGCCGGCACGTTCGTCAACCTGATGACGCTGACCGCCGAGATCGGCGGCGTGGCGCTCGTCCTCCAGCTCATCGCGGGCCTGCCGTACCACCTGCTCCTCGTGCTCGCCTTCGTCGGGCTCGCCCTCGTCCTCTGGCTGATGCCGTTCGGGTGG
Organism: Gaiella sp.; assembly: GCA_035715495.1. Lineage (GTDB taxonomy): Bacteria > Actinomycetota > Thermoleophilia > Gaiellales > Gaiellaceae > Gaiella. Next base: position 420 of record DASTKY010000314.1, read on the forward strand.
ATCGAGCGGGTCTTCGGCTACTGCGGCCTCGCGCTGCTCGTCTTCGTGGTCGCCGCGATCAAGCTGAACCCCGACTGGGGCTCGGTCGCGCACGGCCTCGTCCCGTCCACCGGCAGCGGCAACGGCTGGGTCTACGCGTACTTCGTGGTCGGGCTCGTCGGCGCGGCGATGATCCCGTACGAGGTCTACTTCTACTCCTCGGGCGCGATCGAGGAGCGGTGGGGGCCGAAGGACCTCGGGCTCAACCGCGCGAACGCGCTCATCGGCTACACACTCGGCGGCACCCTCTCGTTCGCCCTGATGATCTCCGCCGGCGCGCTGCTCCTGCCCCAGGGGATCAGCGCCGAGCTGCTCGGAACGGTCGCGCTGGTCGCACAGGCGCCGCTCGGCCAGCTCGGCCTGATCCTGGCGCTCGTCGGCATGCTGTTCGCCATCTCCGGGGCGGCGATCGACTCGGCGTTCGCCGGCGCGTACAGCGTGGCGCAGTTCTTCGGCTGGGAGTGGGGGAAGTACCGGCACAACGCGGGCGCGCCGCGGTTCACGCTCGCGTGGCTCGTGATGCTCGTGCTCGGGTTCGCGATCGTGCTGACGGGCGTCGACCCGATCCTCGTCACCGAGCTCTCGGTCATCTTCTCCGTCGTGGCCCTGCCGCTGACGTACCTGCCGATCCTGCTCGTCGCGAACGACCGCGCGTACATGGGGGAGCACCGCAACGGGGTCGTCGCGAACGTCTTCGGGACCTTCTACCTCGTCGTCGTGCTCGTGATCGCGGTCGCGGCGATCCCGCTGCTCGTGCTCTCGAACATGGGGCGCGGATGACGGAGCTCGACCTCGCGCTCGGCGTCCTCGACCATCAGCTCGTCGACCGGGACGGCCGCCGCTGCGGCAAGGTCGACGACCTCGAGCTCGAGGGGCTCGACTCGGGCTCCCCGCGCGTCGCTGCGATCGTGGCCGGCCCGCGCGCGTGGCGCTCGCGCGGCCGGCTCGGGCGGCTCGCCATGCGAACGGCGCGGCGCGACGTCGTCCGCGTGCCGTGGAGCCAGGTGCGCGACGTCGGCGCGGGCGTCGAGCTCCGCTCGAGCGCGCCGGAGCTGGGCCTCGGCGAGGGTGACGACAACGCGAGGCCGTGGGTCGAGCGGATCCCGGGGTCGTCGCTGTGAGGCTCTCGGAGCTCCTCGGACTGCCGGTGCGCACCGAGTCGGGTGAGCGCGTGGGGGTCGTCCGCGACGTCCGGGCCGAGCTCCGCCCGCGCTCGCTCGCCGTGACCGGCGTCGTCGTCGGCGCGGCGGGGCTGCTCGAGCGGCTGGGCGTCGGCGGGCTCCGTCACCGCCGGGCCGGCTTCGTCGCCTGGGGCGACGTCGTGCGCGTCGACCGCAAGGGCATCCTCGTGCGGGACGGCGCCGCGCCGTCCTAGGGCCGGCGTGCGGTTCGGAACCTCGGCGGCGTGAACCGCCGCAAGCGGAGCGAGTTCCCGACCACGAAGAGCGAGGAGAGCGCCATCGCCGCACCGGCGACGAGCGGGTTGAGGAGGCCGGCGGCGGCCAGGGGGAGCGCCGCGACGTTGTAGGCGAACGCCCAGAACAGGTTCTCCTTGATCGTGCCGAGCGTCCGGCGCGAGAGGCGGATCGCGTCCGCGGCGCCGCGCAGGTCGCCGCTCACGAGGGTGAGGTCGGAGGCCTCGATCGCGACGTCCGTGCCCGTGCCGAGCGCCAGGCCGAGGTCGGCCCGGGCGAGCGCGGGCGCGTCGTTCACGCCGTCGCCCACCATCGCGACGATCCGTCCGTCGGCCTGGAGGCGCCCGACCACCTCGGCCTTGCCCGAGGGCAGCACCCCGGCGACCACGTCGTCGACGCCGACGATCGCGGCGACCGCGCGCGCCGTCGCCTCGTTGTCTCCGGTCAGCAGCAGCGGCCGGAGGCCGAGCGAGCGGAGCTCGTCCACCGCCTCCCGGCTCTCCGGCTTCACCGCGTCGGCCACGAGGAAGAGCGCCCGTGCCGCGCCGTCCCAGCCGGCGGCGACGACGGTCGTGCCCGACGCCTCCGCCTCGGCGAGCGCCGTCCCGAGCGCCGCGGGGAGCTCGAGCCCGCGCTCGGCGAGGAGCGACGGTCGTCCGACCACGACCGGGCGTCCCCCGATCAGTCCCTCGACGCCCCGGCCCTCGAGGTTGCGGAACGCCTCCACGGT
>DASTKY010000315.1:0-4672 GCA_035715495.1 Gaiella sp.
TCTGCGATCCGATCGACGACCGGCACCGCGGGATCCTCCCCCCGGAGATCTACGGCGACGGCGACCCGGAGGGCGTCCGGCAGCGCGCTGCCGAGCGGATGGCCGACACGGCGCGCGCCGCGGCCGCGCTCGGCGTCCAGCAGGTGAACGGCTTCACGGGCTCGTCGGTCTGGCACCTCCTCTACTCGTTCCCGCCGAACGACTTCGAGGCGGTCGAGCGCGGCTACCAGGACTTCGCCGAGCGCTGGGGCCCGATCCTCGACGTCTTCGACAGCGAGGGCGTCCGCTTCGGCCTCGAGGTGCACCCGACCGAGATCGCGTACGACTTCGTGACGACGCGGAAGACGCTGGACGCCGTCGACCACCGCGAGGCCTTCGGGATCAACCTCGACCCCTCCCACTTCGCGCACCAGTTCCTCGACACGGCGGCGTTCGCGCTCGAGTTCCCCGACCGGATCTACCACGTCCACGTGAAGGACTCCGTCCGCAAGCTCGACGGGCGGCGCTCGATCCTCGCCTCGCACCTGAACTTCGGCGAGGAGGGCCGCGGCTGGGACTTCGTCTCGCCCGGCCACGGCGACGTCGACTTCGAGGCGTTCTTCCGGGCGCTCAACAGGATCGGCTACACCGGCCCGCTCTCGGTCGAGTGGGAGGACTCGGGGATGGACCGCGAGTACGGCGCCCAGGACGCCCTGGCGTACGTCCGTCGTACCGACTTCCCCGCCTCGGAGCTCGCCTTCGACGCGGCCATGCAGCGGAAGGAGGACTGAGGATGGCCGAGGAGACCGGGTTCGCGACGATGGGCCGCGCCGCCGGCGTCGAGACGATCGAGGAGATCGGGGTCGGGATGCTCGGCTACGCCTTCATGGGGAAGGCGCACTCGAACGGCTTCCGCACGCTCGCGTACATGGCCTGGCCGCCGCCGCTCCTGCCGCGGCTCGTGTCGATCGCCGGCCGGGACGAGGCCGCGGTCACCGAGGCCGCGCGCCGCTACGGGTTCGAGCGCGCCGTCACCGACTGGCGCGCGATCGTCGAGGACCCCGAGATCGGGCTCTTCGACAACGGCGGGCCGAACGACCTGCACGCGGAGCCGACGATCGCCGCCGCCGAGGCGGGCAAGCACGTGATCTGCGAGAAGCCGCTCGGCCGCGACGCGGACGAGTCGTACGAGATCTGGAAGCGGGTCGCGCAGACGGGCGTCGTCCACATGTGCGCGTTCAACTACCGGTTCGTCCCCGCCGTGCGGCTCGCACGGCAGATCCTCGAGGCGGGCGAGCTCGGCGAGATCCACCACTTCCGCGGCCGCTACCTGCAGGAGTGGGGTGCGACGACCGACGAGGCCTGGCGCTTCGAGAAGGGCCGCGCCGGCTCGGGTGCGATCGGCGACCTCGGCACCCATGTGATCGACCTCGCCCGCTACCTCGTCGGCGAGATCGAGACCGTCTCCGCGGAGATCGCGACCTTCCAGCCCGGGCGCGAGGTCGACGACGCGTTCGAGGCCGCGGTCCGGTTCGCGGGCGGCGCGGTCGGGACGATCGAGGCGACGCGGTTCGCGACGGGCCGCAAGAACGCCTTCGCCTGGGAGATCAACGGCTCGAAGGGCTCGCTCGCCTTCGACCTCGAGCGCCTCAACGAGCTCCAGATCAGCATCGGCAACGACGGGTTCCGCACACGCCTCGTCTCCGAGGCGGACGACCCGTTCTGGGGCTGGTGGTGGCCCCACGGCCACATGATCGGCTGGGAGCACACCTTCGTGCACGAGCTCCACCACCTGCTCGGCGCGATCGCCGGCAACGGCACGATCGCCCCGCACGGCGCGACGTTCGAGGACGGCTACCGCGCGTCCGAGGTCGGCGACGCGATCGTCGCCTCCGCCGAGACCGGCGAGCGCCGGACGCTGCAGTACCGGTCGCTCGACTAGCGCAGGCCGCGGAGCCCGCTCGCCCGACGCGCCCATCGACCCCCGCCCCCGAGGAGGTTCCCCCCGTGACGCTCAAGCACCCCAAGGCACCGCAGCCCCGTCCCGACGACCTCGCCACCGCGCCGCTCTTCAGCCTCGAGTCGAGGACGATCCCGCGGCACCGCCTGCCCGACGGCGAGCTGCCCCCGGACGTCGCCTACCAGGTGATCCACGACGAGCTGATGCTCGACGGGAACGCGCGCCTCAACGTCGCCACCTTCGTCTCGACGTGGATGGAGCCGCAGGCCGAGAAGCTGATGGCCGAGTGCTTCGACAAGAACATGATCGACAAGGACGAGTACCCGCAGACCGCCGAGATCGAGGCGCGCTGCGTGAACATCCTCAGCCGGCTGTGGAACGCGCCCGACGCCGAGCAGGCGACCGGGTGCTCGACGACCGGGTCGAGCGAGGCGGCGATGCTCGGCGGGCTCGCGCTCAAGCGCCGGTGGCAGAAGCGCCGCGCCGCGGAGGGCAAGCCGACCGACCGCCCGAACCTCGTGATGGGGATCAACGTCCAGGTCTGCTGGGAGAAGTTCGCGAACTACTGGGACGTCGAGATGCGGCTCGTCCCGATGGAGGGCGACCGCTTCAACCTCTCGGCCGAGGAGGCCGTGAAGCAGTGCGACGAGAACACGATCGGCGTCGTCGCGATCCTCGGGTCGACCTTCGACGGCTCGTACGAGCCGGTGGCGGAGATCTGCGCGGCGCTGGACGCGTTCCAGCAGGAGACCGGCATCGACGTCCCGGTGCACGTCGACGGCGCGTCGGGGGCGATGATCGCGCCCTTCGTCGACCCCGACCTCCAGTGGGACTTCCGGCTCCCGCGCGTCGCGTCGATCAACACGTCGGGGCACAAGTACGGGCTCGTCTACCCGGGAGTCGGCTGGGTCGTCTGGCGCGACGCCGACGCCCTGCCCGAGGACCTGATCTTCTGGGTCAACTACCTCGGGGACAACATGCCGACGTTCGCGCTCAACTTCTCCCGTCCGGGCGCGCAGGTCGTCGCCCAGTACTACAACTTCATCCGGCTCGGGTTCGAGGGCTACCGCAGCGTGCAGGGCTACGCGCGGGACGTCGCGACCCGGCTCGCCGATCGCATCGCCGAGGTCGGCCCGTTCCGCCTCCTGACGCGGGGCGACGAGCTCCCCGTCTTCGCGTTCACGCTCGAGGACGGCATCGACAACTTCACCGTCTTCGACGTCTCGAACGCGATGCGCGAGCGCGGCTGGCAGGTGCCCGCGTACACGTTCCCCGAGAACCGCACCGACCTCGCCGCGCTGCGGGTCGTCGTCCGCCGGGGCTTCACGCACGACATGGCGGACATGCTGGTGGCGGACCTCGAGCGCCAGCTGCCCCGGCTCCAGCGGCAGCCCGAGCCCGTCCACGACGCCGGCGAGGGCACCGCCTTCGCCCACTGAGCCGCGGCGTCTGGAAAGATCGCCCGGCGTGACGACGGGCGATCACCACAGTGCGTACCTGGCGAGGGCGGTCGGCGCCCTCACGCCGGCGGGCCGCGACCGGGTCGACGAGCTCCTCGAGCAGCTGGCCGACGCGGCCGGCGGCCGCGAGCAGCTCGTCCGGTTCGCCGCCGCGCGCAAGAGCGAGGCGGATCTCGGGCGGACGGACCCCGAGCCGGACCCGGGCCGGCCGCTGACGGAGCAGGAGCTCGACGCGCTCCTCGGCGGCTTCAGGCGCATCCGGGACCAGGAGCCCCTCGACGACGTCGGCGACTGGGCGAACGCCGTGATCGCGCTCCTCGAGGACGAGCTGCACGCGGCGCGCGGGCGCGGCGGCTAGGGCCTCCCGCGCGGGCGAGGACACCTGACGGGCAGCGCGCTCCCCGAGGATCCTGCGGCCCTCGTCCGCAGTCGGCAGTACCGCGTCCTGCTCGTGCTCGCGGCCGTCGTCGGCCTGCTCGTCTCGGTCGCGTGCTGGTGCTTCCTCGAGGTGGTGCACGAGCTGCAGGACGAGGTCTACGAGGACCTGCCCGGGCGTCTCGGCTTCGAGACCGTGCCGTCGTGGTGGCCGCTGCCCTGGCTCGTCCTCGCCGGCCTCCTGACGGCGTTCGCGATCGAGCGCCTCCCCGGTCACGGCGGCCACGTGCCGGCGCACGGGCTGAAGACGGGCGGGGAGCTCGTCCGGCCCGAGGAGCTGCCCGGGATCCTGCTCGCCGCCGCCGCGACGCTCGTGCTCGGCCTCGTGCTCGGGCCCGAGGCGCCGCTCATCGCCGTCGGCGTCGGCCTCGGCGTCCTCTCGCTCCGGCGGCTGCGCAGGGACGCGCCCCAGCAGGCGCTCGCGCTGATGGGCGCCGCGGGCAGCTTCGCGGCGGTCTCCACGATCTTCGGCTCGCCGGTGATCGGCGCGGTGCTGATCATCGAGGCGGCCGGGATCGGCGGCGCGCTCCTCCCCGTCATTCTGCTCCCGGGGCTCATCGCGGCGGGGATCGGGTCGCTCGTCTTCATCGGGCTCGGGTCGTGGACGGGGTTCAGCACGAGCGCCTGGGAGCTCAGCCCGTTCCCGCTGCCGCACTACGGTGGCCCGGACGTCGGTGACTTCGGCTGGACGATCCTCCTCTCGATCGCCGTCGCCGCCGGGACGTTCGTCGTCCTGGAGCTCGCGCGGTGGTCGGAGCGGCTCGTGCGGCGTCGCCGGTTCCTGCTGACGGCGGCCGGCGGCCTCGCGGTCGGCCTCCTTGCGATCGCCTATGCCGAG
>DASTKY010000316.1:0-8841 GCA_035715495.1 Gaiella sp.
GTCAGCAGCGCTGTCAGCTCCTTGGCGTGTCCGTTTGCGGCAGCGCGGCCGGAGCGCAGCAGGCTCCGGGCGCCCGGCCCGAGCTTCCCCGACTCGAGGGCCTCCGCGTAGAGGCCGGCGACGAGAAACGACGAGGCGAGCGCGAAGTTCGCGGTGGCGAGGTCGTCGTCGGTCGCCGCAGACGCCGTCCCGAGCCCGGCGCCCGTGAGCGCGAGCCCGGTCGCGGTCGCGGTGCCGAGCAGGAAGCGACGGCGATCGAAGCTCGAGCCGAGCCGGGCCGGTCCCGACACCGACGCCGCGGGTTGCCCTTCGTTCATCCGATCCCTGGTAGTCGCAAAATGACTACACGACCCTACACGACCGGGAGGCCGATAGGCTCCGGCTCTGGCACGCCCGGTCCGCACCGAGCTCTCGCTCGTCGAGTGGGTCGTCCTCGGGCTCCTCGCCGAGGCTCCGGCGCACGGCTGGTCGCTCGTGCGGCTTCTCCGCCCCGACGGGGACGTGGGCCGGGTCTGGAGCTCCTCGCGACCACTCGTCTATCGCGCGCTCGAGGCGCTCGCAGAGAAGCGGCTCGTGCGCGCGACGCGCAGCGAGGCGAGCAGCGAGGGCCCGACGCGCACGGTGTTCACGCCGACCGCGGCCGGCCGCCGCGCGTACGAGGCGTGGCTGGCCTCGCCCGTCGAGCACGTCCGCGAGCTCCGCTCGGCCCTGATGGTGAAGCTGCTCCTCCACGACCGAACGGGCCGCGACCCCGACCCGTTGCTGTCGACCCAGGCGGCGCTCCTCGGACGGGCGGAGCGCGAGCTCGAAGCCCACGCGGCGACCGCCGACGGGTTCGAGGCGACGCTGGCGCTCTGGCGGCTCGCGAACGCGCGGGCGGCGCTCGCCTTCGTCGAGGCCGTCCGCGACCGGCGCATGACGGAGGCGGTCGTGTACACGCCGATCGGCCAGGTCCGCTCGCCGCACACGTCGCTGGACGGGATGCCGCTGCAGCCGATCGCCGACGACGCCGGGCCGTCGCGGATCGAGATCACCGAGCCACATCGCGGCAGCCTCCGCGACGTCGCGGGCTTCTCGCACGTCTGGGTGCTGGCCCATCTCCACGAGACCACCGGCTGGGACGAGACGGTGCCCGCCTTCCTCGACGACGAGCCGCGCGGGACGTTCGCGTCGCGCTCGCCGCGCCGGCCGAACCCGCTCGGGCTCTCGCTCGCGGAGGTGGTCGCCGTCGAGCCCGACGCCGTCGTCGTCCGCGGCCTCGACCTGCTGGACGGGACTCCCGTGCTCGACCTGAAGCCGTACGTGCCGCTGTTCGACGCACCGGCCGGAGACGTGCGGAGCGGCTGGTTCGAGGAGCGCGCCGCCCGGGTCTTCGAGCGGACGTCCGACCTCCGCTTCCGGCCGCGGAGCTCGCGCGCGCCGTAAGCGGTCGGCCTCATGCGCATTCCTTATTTGAAGGATTGCGTTTGCTTATGCTATAGCTTCCCGCTAGACAAGGGGTCGGCGGCTGCGTGAGGTGACCCCGACGACCGGCAATCGAATTCGAGGGAGTGCTATGGGACGGAAGAAGCTCGTCTGGATCTCGGCCGTGCTGGCCGCCCTGGTGGCCGCAGCCGCCGGCGCGGCGGCGACGACCGCCGAGAAGGGGTCGAGGGCGTCGAAGGCGGTCACGCTCAACCTCGTGGCGTACTCGACGCCGCGGCCGGTGCTGACCAGGCTGATCGAGGAGTTCCGCAAGACGCCCGCCGGGTCCGACATCAACATCCGCGCCTCCTACGGCGCGTCCTCGGCCCAGGGTCAGGCCGTGGCGAACGGGCTCCCCGCCGACGGGGTGATCCTCAACACCGGCAACGACATCAACGACCTCGTCGACAAGGGCCTGATCAACAAGAACTGGGACAAGCAGAGCTACAACGGCGTCGTCTGGAACTCGGTCGTCGTCTTCGGGCTCCGCAACGGCAATCCGAAGAAGGTGAAGGGCTGGAACGACCTCACCAAGCCGGGTGTCGGCGTCGTCACGGTCAACCCGTTCACCGGCGGGATCGCCAAGTGGAACATCCTCTCCGGCTACGTCGCCCAGCGGAAGCTCGGCAAGACGGAGAAGCAGGCGATCGCCTACCTGCAGAAGTTCTACAAGTCGAACGTCGTCTCACAGGACTCGTCGGGCTCGAACGCGACGAACACCTTCCTCTCGGGCAAGGGCGACGTCCTGCTCACGTTCGAGAGCGAGGCGATCAACGGGAAGATCCCGTACGTCATCCCGCGGCAGACGATGCTGATCGACGTCTACATCGCGGCGATCGAGAAGAGCCAGTACAAGACCGAGTGGAACGCCTTCTCGCGGTACCTGAAGACGTACCCGGCCCAGAAGATCCTGGCCGAGAACGGCTACCGCCCGGTCGACAAGAAGGCGATCGCCGAGTTCCGCAGCAAGTACCCGGTGCGGGCCGGCGAGACGAAGATCACCGACAAGCTGCTCGGCGGCTGGCGCGCGGTCGACAAGAAGTGGTTCGACCCGAACAAGAGCGTCATGCAGCAGATCGAGCAGTCGCTCGGGGTCCCCACTGGCTAGCAGCGTCACCGAGGCGCCGGGCCTCCCGGCGCCGCCCTCCACGCACCGCAGGGAGAGAGCCTCGACGGCTCTCTCCCTGCAGGTGGGCTTCGTCACGACGTTCCTGCTCGTGATCGTCGTGCTGCCCATCGCGGCGATCATCTGGAAGTCGACGGGCAACGGCTGGTCGGGCTTCTGGGACGTCGTCTCGTCCCCGCAGGCCGTCGCGGCGTTCAAGCTGACGCTGATCGTCTCGACGCTCGCCGTCCTCACGACGGCCGTCTTCGGGACGATCATCGCCTGGGTCCTCGTCCGCGACGACTTCCCCGGCAAGAGCGTCCTCAACGCGATCATCGACCTGCCGTTCGCGTTGCCGACGATCGTCGCCGGCCTCGTGATCATGGCGCTCTACGGCCCGCGAACCCCGCTCGACGTCACGATCGGCTCGTTCCACTTCGACGCCAACGTGACCTTCACGCGCGGCGCGATCTACGTCGCCCTGCTCTTCGTCACGCTCCCCTTCGTCGTCCGGACGGTGCAGCCCGTGCTGATCGAGCTCGACGAGGAGCTCGAGGACGCCTCGAAGTCGCTCGGGGCGAGCAACTTCCAGACCTTCCGCCGCATCGTCCTGCCGGGGATCCTTCCCGGGATCCTCTCGGGGGTCGCGATGGCGTTCGCGCGGGCGGTCGGCGAGATCGGCGCCATCGTCCTCATCGCCGGGAACCTCCCGTTCAAGACGGAGGTCGCCTCGATCCACCTCTTCTACCGCATCGAACAGGACCCCGAGGGCTCCGCGGCGATCGCCGTCGTGCTGCTGGTGATCTCGTTCTCGGTGCTGCTCGGCATCGGCGCCCTCCGCTGGTTCGTCACGAGGCACGAGCGTGGGTAAGTGGTCGCTCCGGGTCGCCGCGCTCGGCTACCTCTCGCTGATCCTGCTCGGGCCGCTCGCGATGATGGTCTGGCGCACCGCCGAGGACCTCGACGGAGCGTGGGCGGCGATCTCGGACCCCGACACGATCGCAGCCTTCAAGCTCACGCTGACGGTCACGGCGATCGCGGTCGTCGTGAACACGATCTTCGGGATCATCTGCGGCCTCGTGATCGTGCGCGGCAACATCCCGGGCCGCGGGTTCCTCAACGCCTTCGTCGACCTGCCGCTCTCGCTCTCGCCGGTGATCGTCGGCTTCTCGCTGATCGCCCTCTACGGCATCAACGGCTGGTTCGGCTGGTTCCAGCGGAACGGCCACGAGATCATCTTCGCGACGCCGTCGATCGTGCTCGCGACGATCTTCGTGACCCTCCCGTTCGTGGCGCGCGAGGTCGTCCCGACGCTCAGGGAGGTGGGCACCGAGCAGGAGCAGGCGGCCCACACGCTCGGCGCCTCGGGCTGGCAGACCTTCTGGCGCATCACGCTCCCGTCGATCCGCTGGGCCGTCGTCTACGGCGTGGTGCTCACCGCCGCCCGCGGCATCGGCGAGTACGGCGCGGTCGCGCTCGTCTCCGGCAACATCGTCGGCGAGACGCAGACCGCGACGCTGCGGGTCGAGGACGCCTACCAGTTCGCGTACGGCAACTACGCGCCGGCCTACGGCATCTCGTTCGTGCTCGCCGCGACGGCGATCGTCATCCTCGTCCTGATGATCCTCCTCCAACCGAAAGAGAGCAGGCGCTGACATGTCGATCACCGTCCGTCACATCACCAAGCGGTTCGACGACTTCGTCGCGCTGGACGACGTGTCGGTCGACGTCGCGCGCGGCTCGCTCACGGCCCTCCTCGGCCCGAGCGGCAGCGGCAAGTCGACGCTCCTGCGGATCATCGCCGGGCTCGAGACGGCGGACGCCGGCGAGGTCCTCATCGACGAGACCGACGTGACCGGCCGCCCGCCCCAGGAGCGCGGCGTCGGGTTCGTCTTCCAACACTACGCCGCGTTCAAGCACATGACCGTCTACGACAACATCGCCTTCGGCCTGAAGATCCGCAAGCGCCCGAAGGCCGAGATCGCCGAGCGCGTCCACCAGCTCCTCAAGCTCGTCCAGCTCGAGGGCCTCGCGAAGCGCTACCCCTCCCAGCTCTCGGGTGGCCAGCGCCAGCGCATGGGGCTCGCCCGCGCGCTCGCGATCGACCCGGCGGTGCTCCTGCTCGACGAGCCCTTCGGCGCCCTCGACGCCCGCGTCCGGGCAGAGCTGCGGGAGTGGCTCCGGCGCCTCCACGACGAGACGCACACGACGACCGTGATCGTCACGCACGACCAGGAGGAGGCAATGGAGGTCGCCGACCAGGTCGCCGTGATGACCGACGGGCGGATCGAGCAGATCGGGTCGCCGCGCGAGGTCTACGAGCAGCCGGCCAACGAGTTCGTGATGACGTTCGTGGGCCAGGCACACCAGCTCGGCGACACGTTCGTCCGGCCGCACGACCTCGAGGTGACGCTCGAGCCGAACGGCTCGACGCGCGAGGTGATGATCGACCGGATCGTCCACCTCGGCTTCAACGTCCGCCTCGAACTGCTCGACAGCGACGGCGAGCGACTCTCGGTGCAGACGACCCGCGACCACGCGGAGCTGCTCGAGTTCGCCTCCGGCCAGATCGTCTACGTCAGGCCGACGCGCCACACGACGTTCGCGTAGCGCTCGCAGTCAGCTCGCGGCGCTGCGGGCGACGAGGTCGGCGAGCGTCGTCTCCTCGAGCACGCCGCGCATCGCGGCGCGTAGCTCGATCCAGACCTGCGCGAGCGCCTTCGCGGCGCCCTCGTAGGCGACGTCGTCGGGACGCGCGCCGCGCACCGTGGCGATCGGCCCCTCGACGGCGCGGATCACGTCGGCCACGCTGATCTCCCCGGCGGGCTTCCCGAGCGCGTAGCCGCCCTCCACCCCGCGCCGGCTCGTGACGAGCTCCGCGTGGCGGAGGTCGACGAGGATCGCCTCGAGGAACTTCTGCGGGATCGCCTGGGCCGTCGCGAGCTGCTCGCCCTTGACGAGGCCGCCCGCCGCGGCGAGCTCGAGCATCGCCCTGAGCGCATAGTCGACCTTCGCCGAGACCCGCACGCGGGGAACCTAGCGGGTCGTCCAGCGACAGAGACGGCGCCTCGGCGGCGCGCGCGTCAGCGGCCGATCGTGCTCGGCAGGGGCGGCAGCGGCTCGGGCGGCGGCCGGCGGCGGCGGTCGACGAGCGAGCGGACGCCGAGCACGAGCGGCGCGAGCAGGCACGCCCCGAGCAGGAGGCCCGGGGCGGCGATCCACGCAGCGGAGAGGCGGGACTCCGGGAGGTCGGGCTTGTCGTACGTCGACTCCTTCGAGCCGAACTTGCCCGTGAAGTCCTGCATGCCGGTCACGAATGCCCGCTCTTTCTTCCCCGTCCAGATCGCCGCGGGGAAGATCGAGTCGACGACCCAGGCCCTCCCGCGCGGCACGAGGTCGATCCCGAACGCGAGCGGGCCTTCGAGCGAGCCCTGGCGCGGGTAGAGCATCAGGTCGATGGCGACGCGGTCGCGACGCGCGTAGATCGTCTTCCAGTCACGGAGCGACCGGGACGTCGAGTACGCGTAGGGATGCACCGGCAGCTCGCCGCTCTGCCAGTCGCGGAGGGTTCCACCCGCGCGCAGGCCGGGACCGGCGAGCTGCCACGCGCGCGTCGGGTCGCGCCGCGCGACGGCCGCCGGCACGAACTCCGCGAGCGTGCTGTCGATCCCACGGCGCATCGCGGGCGTCAGCCGCACCTCCTCGAGCACCGTCTCGGGCGGGCCCGGCCTGAGCCGCTCGGGGGTGTGCGTCGTCGAGTCGGCGAGCACGGCGACGCCTGCCACGACCGCGCCGACGACGGCCGCCGAGGCGCCGATCGTCGCGAGTCGTCGCCGCCGACGCGGTGAGCTCAGGAGCCGTCGCACGGCGCGACAGTAGCAAACAGCTTTTGCAGGTGTTGATGCGGTATGCTCGCCGGGTGATCGCCGACCCCGGGAATCGCGCCCCGGCGCCCGAGCCGCTCCGCCTCGTCCAGGCGTTCGTCAACACCCGCGACATCGAGAACCGCGTCGACGAGCTCACGTCCGCCGACGCGCTCGCACGCGCGCTCGCGGCGCTGGGCGTGCCGGTGGACTGCACACCGGCGGCGGGGGAGGTCGAGACGGCGCGCGCGTTCCGCGAGGCGCTCCGGGCGCTCGCGCTCGCCAACAGCGGGATCCCGGCCGACGCCGGCGAGCTCGCAGTGCTCGACCGCGTCGCCGAGGCCGCCCGCTACACCGTCAGCTTCGAACGCGGCGACGCCCGCCTCGTCCCTCGGGCCGCGGGCGTCGACGGCGCCCTCGGCGGGATCCTCGCGGTCGTCCACCGGAGCATGGCCGACGGCACGTGGTGGCGGCTCAAGGGCTGCCCGCGCGACGTCTGCCACTGGGCGTTCTACGACCGCTCGCGCAACGGCTCGGGCAAGTGGTGCGCGATGTCCGTGTGCGGCAACCGGACGAACACGAAGACGTACCGCCGGCGCGTCGCAGCGCGACGCTGACCGGCGGTCCGTCCTGGCCGGGCGCGTCCCGCCCGGCACCTGTCACGCGGCGACGGCCGCGCAGACGACGTAGCCCTCGAGCTGCCAGGTGCCGGGGCCGGCGACAGGGCCGGCCTCGATCGCCCGGATCGTCCAGCCCGTGGCGTTCGGGAGGCTGGACGAGAGGGCGACCTGCGAGCCCACCCAGTTGCCCGCCGGGTACACGATCTGGCCGCCCCCGCCGAGCGCGACCTTGCCGGCCGGGCACGCGAGGACGAGGAACTTCGTGTCGCTCGTGCTCGTGACGGTGGACGAGGTGACGACCTGGCGCGCGGCCAGCCCCGGGGCGCCCTGCGGCCCCTGCGCGCCCTGCTGGCCCTGCGGCCCCTGCTGGCCCTGAGGCCCCTGCGGGCCGGTCGGCAGCTGGCCGGCCTTGAAGTGCGCCTTCACGAGCGTGCCCTTCTGGATGTCGATCCCCTTCACGCCGCGGTTGGCGAGGTCGAGGCTCGAGACCGTGCCGTTCGCGATCTGCGCGCCGGTGATCAGGGTCTTGGCGGTGGCGGTGCCTGCGCACGCGAGGACGCCGACGGCGGCGATGATCGCGGCGGTCTTGCGGCTGATCGTGATGGTCATGACGTCCCTCCTCGGGAGTGGGTTGACGTCAGGAGAACCCCCGGCGCGCCGATTCCTTACGGCACTCGTACGATCTTTCGATGGAGGTCGAGCGGATCGACGGAGCGACCGGCGTCAGGGCCGCGCTCGGAGAGCTGCTGCTCGCGGACGAGGCGCGTCACAACCTGCCCCTCGGGCTCCTCGCGGTCGCCGAGGCGACGCCCGAGGTCTACCCGGAGCTGCTCGGCTGGGCCGTCCGCGACGGCGGCCGGGTCGTCGGCGGCGCGCTGCGGACGCCGCCCTTCAACCTCGTGGTCGTCCGGGCGGAGTCCGACGCCGCCCTCGAGGCGCTCGCCGGTGCGCTTCCGGACGACCTGCCCGGGGCGGTCGGCGCGGTGCCGGAGGTGGACGCGCTCGCCGCCGCGTGGGCCTCGCCCCGCGACCTCGACGTCACGACGCGCGTCGACCAGCGCATCTACGTGCTCCGCGAGGTCGTCGAGCCGACGCCGGCGGCGGGGTCGTTCCGCCTCGCAGGCGCGAGCGACCGCGCGCTGGTGCTCGAGCGGTTCGTCGCGTTCGCGGAGGAGATCCACGAGGTGGCGGGCGTGCGCGGCGAGGAGCAGCTCGAGCGGGCGATCGACGCCCGGCTCGCGAGCGCCGTGGCCGGCGTCGGTCTCTGGGAGGTCGAGGGAGAGGTCGTCTCGCTCGCGGGCTTCGGCGGGCCGACCCCGAACGGCATGCGGATCGGCCCGGTGCACACCCCGGCCGCATTCCGCCGTCGCGGCTATGGAACCGCGGTGACGGCGGCCGTGTCGCGGCTCCAGCTCGAGCGCGGCCGCACGCTCTGCTTCCTCTACACCGACCTGGCGAACCCGACCTCGAATGCGATCTACCGGCGGATCGGCTACGTCCCCGTCTGCGACTCCCGCGAGGTCGCGTTCGTCGCTCGCTAGAGGTCGAACGAGGTCGGCGCCGTCCCGCGGGGGAGACGAGGCAGTGCGACCGCGCCGGCGGGCGCCTTCAGGGGTCTGCCTCGCCGCAGGCGAGGATCGAGCCGCGGAATTCGGCTCCTGCCGAAGCCCGCTGGCGAACGGGCTAGAGCGGGATGTTGCCGTGCTTGCGCTTCGGGCCGGGCTCGCGCTTCGAGAGCATCGTCTCGAGCGCGCGGATCAGGTACGGCCGCGTCCGGCGCGGCTCGATC
>DASTKY010000317.1:0-4081 GCA_035715495.1 Gaiella sp.
CCCCCCCCCCCCCCCCCCCCCCCCCCCCCCGCGAGCCGCCGGTGACGAGGACGCGGGTCACGCGGCCTTCTCGGCGACGACGTGGTAGTTCGCGGCGAGCGTCCCGGGCCGCTCGTCGCGCAGCGCCGGCAGCCTGCCGTCGAGCGCCCGGCCGAGGCGGTTGACGAGCGACACGACGGGTCGGCGGAGCGGCCGCAGCGGGCCGCGGCGGAACACGTGGTCGAGGTAGAGCCCGTTCAGCATCGCCAGGGAGGCCGCGGTTCCGGCGCCGGCGTTGACGCTAATCGAATCCCACTCGCCGTTCGCGGCGAACAGGCGCTCGAGGCCCGGCCCGGTCCAGCGCCACAGGTCGACCGGGTTCGGGTGGTAGACCATCGTCCCGTGCGTCGAGAGGAGGACCCGCCCGCCCGGGCGGAGGACGCGGTGGAGCTCGGCGACGCCGCGTGCGGGGTCATCGACGTGCTCGAGCACCTGCGCGCAGAGGACGACGTCGAACGACGCGTCCGGGGCGGGGATCGCCTCGATCGGGCCGACGAGGCTCGCGCGCGGGTTCGGGACGGCGTCGAGCCCGACGACCTCGCGGACGTGCGGCTCGAAGAGCCCCAGGTAGGGCATCTCCCCGCAGCCGACGTCGAGGAGCCGGTACGGGCCGAGGTCGTCCGCGGCCCGCCTCGCCTCGGCGGCGAGCCAGCGCGCGAGCGGCGCCCGGACCGCGTAGCCCGTGGCCGAGAGCGGCGGATCGAGCCGCGGGTCACTCACGGAGCGTCACCAGGGCGGCGGCGAGCCAGGTCAGGGCGTCGAGCGGCAGGCCCGAGACGAGCCCGATCCCGGCCCAGACGCCGATCGCGACGGCGAGCCAGCCGAGCCCGACGAGCGCGCCCGGCGCCGTCCGCAGGTTGCGGACCCCCGCAGCGATCGCCGCGGCGGCGAACCCGACGAGCAGCACGACGCCGGCGACCCCCAGGTCGGCGGCCACCTGGAGGTACAGGAGCTGGATGCCCCACGGGCGGTCGGGCGCGGGGAACGCCTGCTCCGGCTCGTTCGGGAAGCGCCTGCGCGCGTCGTCGAGGAACGGCCCGTAGGCCCACTCCTCGCTCGACGCCTGCCAGCCGACGCCGGTGATCGGGCGGTCGAGCCAGATGCGCGCGCCGATGTAGGCGAGGAGCGTCCGGTGCGCATAGCTCTCGACGCCCGTCTGCTCGACGCGGTCGCGGATGCCGAGGAACTCGGCGAAGCGCTCGATCGTCTCCGCGCGCATCGCCGCCGTCCCGGCGGTGACGAGGAGGACGACCGCCGCGAGGGCGACGGCCCGGCGGGCACGCAGCGCGCGGACCGCGCCCGCGCCGAGCAGCACCGCGGCGAGCGCGAGCCAGAGCCCGATCACCGCGGTCATCGCGCCGGAGAGCACGACGCCGAGCGCGCCCGTCGCGAGCGCGGCGTACGACCAGCGCCTGCCGGCAGGCCGGCCGTCGCCGAGGGCGACGCCGACCGCCCCCACGACGAGCGCGGCGCCCGACAGCGCCGCGAAGTCGTGGATCCCGACGAAGGACGGCTCGCGCTGACCGGGACGCTTCCCCTCGAACTCCGAGACGAGCCCGAGGAACTGGAGCAGGCCCCACGCGGTCGCCGCGACGCTCCAGGCGACGAGCATCCGGAGGAGCGGCACCGCCTCGCGCGTCGACCGCACGACGAGGATCGCGGCCGGGAGCAGCGCGGCGTACCAGGCGAACTTCGCGACGCTGACCGCATGCGGCGCGAGCGCGTACTCCTCCCCGAGGAGCGAGGGCGTCGCGAGGCTGAGCGCCCCGCAGACGACGAACGCGGCGGTGAAGAGCAGCAGCCAGCGCGACTGCCGTAGCGGCGCCCAGCCGTCCCGCCGGCCGCGGACGAGCGCCGCCGCGAGGACGCACGCGATCGCGAGGTCGGCCAGCGTGGCGTCGATCGAGGTCGAGGCCACGCCCACGGAGACGCCCGGCTGGTAGGTCGCGTGGAGGAAGAGGAACGGGACGGCGGCGGCGAGCACCAGCGCCTCCCACGGCGCATCCCCCGCGAGGGCCCGCACGGCGCCGACGGACGGGTGCGCCCGGGGGAGCGGCTCGGCCGTCACGGGCGGACTGTAGCGAGGCGATCGACCGGCGCTGCGCGGCCCGGCCCGCGCCGAACGCGGCTCTACACTGACCCCTCACGATGGCACCGAGCGTCCACCGGCGCCGTTTCGCGACCGCTGCTGGGCTCTACCTCTCGGTCGCCCTCGGCATCCTCGGCACGATCGCGGCCGCGCGGCTGCTCGGGCTGGAGGCCTTCGGCCGGTTCGCGACCGTGGTGGCGGTCGTCGGGCTCGCACAGACCCTCCTCGACCTGACCGTCGAGGAGAGCCTCACGAAGTTCGGGTTCCGATACCTCGCGGGCGAGGAGTGGGGGAAGCTCCACCGGCTCTTCCGGCGCGCGCTCGAGCTCAAGCTCGTCGGCGGCGCGCTCGCGACGCTCATCCTCCTCGCGTTCGCGCCGTTCGCGGACACGGTGTTCGGCTCCGACGGCCTCACGGGGCCGATGCTCGCGGCGGCGGCGATCCCGCTGCTCGCCTCGCCCGAGAACGTCAGCGCGAGCGCGCTCCTCCTCCGGGGCCGCTACGACCTGCGCGGCGGGCTGCTCTCGGTGACGATGGCGATCCGCCTCGTCGCGATCCTCGTCGGCGCCTCGTTCGGCGTCACGCAGGCGCTCGTCGCGATCGCGGTCGGCCAGCTCGTCGCGACCGTCGTCGCCGGCACGGTCGGCGCGCTCGCCCTGCGCCGCTTCCCGGCGGGCACCGACGCGTCCCTCGCGTCCGACCGCCGCGAGATCGTCTCCTTCGTCGTCCACTCGAGCGTCGCGACCGGCGTCGTCTCGCTGCGCACCGCCCTGACGCCCGTCCTGCTCGGCGTCGTCGCGGGCACGACGCAGGTCGGCTACCTGCGCGTCGCGATGGCGCCGCAGAGCGGCTTCGCGGCCGCCAGCGCGCCCGTGCGCCTCGTGCTGCTGACCGAGCAGACGCGGGACTGGGAGCACGGCCGCGAGGGCTCGGTGCTCCGCGGCGTCCGCCGCTACTCGCTCGCGGCCGCGGGGGTCGCCGCCGTCTCGCTCCCGATCTTCCTCGTCCTCATGCCGTGGCTCGTCCGCGTCGTCTTCGGGAGCGAGTACCTCCCGGCCGTCGACGCCGCGCGGATCGTGCTCGTCTCGGCCGCGATCCTGCTCGTGCTCGGCTGGTCGAAGTCGCTGCCGGTGACGATCGGCCGGCCGCGCCTGCGGATCGTGACGCACGGGCTCGAGACGATCGTGCTGCTGCCGCTCGTGGTGGTGCTCGGGGCGGAGTGGGGCGTGACGGGAGCCGCCGTCGCGATCCTCGTCTCGACGGTCGTCTTCGCCGCCGCCTGGGCGGTCGTGCTCGTCCGGCTCCGCGAGGAGCTCCGGTCGGGTGGGCGGCTCGCGGCGCCGACCCCGGCGGGGCCGTGAAGGTCGTCGTCGTCTCGGGGATCTGGCCGCCGGACGTCGGCGGCCCCGCCAGCCACGCGCCGGCGCTCGCGGCCGCGCTCCGAGAGGCCGGTCACGAGGTCGTCGCCGTGACGACGGCCGCCGCGGAGCCCGCCCCCGAGGCGTACCGGGTCGAGTGGGTGCGACGGGGGCTCCCGGCGCCCCTCCGCCACCTCGCCGTGTCACGGGCGGTGGCGCGTGCTGCGCGCGACGCGGACGTCGTCTACGCGACGACGATGATCCGCCGCGCCTCGCTCGGCTCGCGCCTGGCCCGACGGCCGCTCGTCGCGAAGCTCGTCGCCGACGAGGCCTACGAGCGCGAGCGGCGGTCGGGCCGCTACGACGGCACCCTGGCGGAGTTC
Source organism: Gaiella sp. (assembly GCA_035715495.1). Taxonomy (GTDB): domain Bacteria; phylum Actinomycetota; class Thermoleophilia; order Gaiellales; family Gaiellaceae; genus Gaiella. The sequence goes on from DASTKY010000317.1 coordinate 3,870, forward strand.
CAGGAGCACGCGGGCGGGGTGCGCGTCAGGGCGCTCCGCGCCACGCGGACCGCCGCGCTGCGCCGCGCGCGCCGGGTCGTCGTGCCGAGCGCCTACCTGCGCGAGATCGCGCTCCGCTGGGGCCTCGACCCGGCGCGCGTCGTCGTCGTCCCGAACCCCGCGCCGCCCCTCGGCGACCTCCCCCCGCGCGCGGAGGCGCGCGAGGCGCTCGG
>DASTKY010000318.1:0-3099 GCA_035715495.1 Gaiella sp.
GTGCCGGGATAGAACGGCCACTGGTGCAGCGAGACGACGAGGACCGACTCGTCGCCGCGGAAGATCGCCTCCGTCCCGTTCCCGTGGTGGACGTCCCAGTCGACGATCGCGACGCGCTCGATGCCGAGAGCGTCCTGCGCGTGCCGCGCGGCGATCGCGATCGAGCCGAACAGGCAGAAGCCCATGGCGCGGCCCGGCAGCGCATGGTGACCGGGCGGGCGCGCCAGGGCGAAGCCGTCGCGCTCGGCCGCCTCGATCGCGCAGCCTGCGGCGAGCAGCGCCGCCTCCCAGGACGTCGGGCCGGCGATCGTGTCCCCGTCGAGCCAGGCGTCGTGGTCGAGCGACGCGACGAGCTCGACGTAGGCTGGCTCGTGCACGCGCTCGACCTGCGCACGTGTCGCGGGTGCTGCTTCGTGGCCGCCGCCGAGCGCCTCGAGGAGCACCGCCAGCCGCTGCTCGCGCTCCGGGTGACCGTGCCGGCTCGTGGGGTGGAGCCGGGTGAGCGCGGCGTGCGAGATCAGCTCGATGCGGCCTCCTCGAGGCGTCCCGCGAGGCGGTTCAGCCCGAGCTCCTCGGCCGCTGCTGCGGCAGCGCGCCAGTCCGGCTCGCGGTCGGGGAGCTTCGGGATCGGCGCCGACGGGTCGAGCGTCGCGATGTGTCGGAAGAGGCGGAGCGCGTCGGCCTCCGCGGAGAAACGGCCCGCCTCGAGAAGCGCGTCGAGCGTGCCGTGCTGCTGCAGGAGCGAGGCGGCGGTCTTCGCGCCCACCCCGCGCGCGCCGGGGATCTTGTCCGACGGATCGCCGCGGAGCGCGATGAAGTCGGGCACCTGCTCCGGCTCGACGGCGTAGCGCTCCCGCACCTCGGCCGGGCCGATCCGCGCGATCTCGCTGACGCCGCGGATCGGCTGCAGGATCGTCACGTCGTCGCCCACGAGCTGGAACGCGTCGCGGTCCGAGGTCGCGACCAGCGCGGTCCCGCCGGCGGCGCGCTCCGACGCGACCGCGGCTGCGAGGAAGTCGTCCGCCTCGAAGCCCGCGCCCTTCGCGCAGACGATCCCGGCGGCGGCAAGGAGGTCGGGTGCGAGGTCGAGCTGCTCCAGCAGCTCCGGGTCGAAGACGCGGCCCGCCTGGTAGCCGGCGAGGGCCTCGTGACGGTAGGTCGGGACGGTGAGCGTGTCCCAGCCGACGAAGACCGCGCGCGGACGCTCCGCCTGCCAGAGCCGGAGCACCATCGACGTCAGCCCGGTGAGCAGGTTGCCCGGGCGCCCGTTGGCCCGGCGCACCGAGCGCGGCATCGCGTGGAACGCGCGGTGGGCGAACGAGTCGCCGTCGATGACGAGCAGCGGGGCGCTCACGCCGCTTCCTGCGGCGGCGTCGAGCCCACGGTGCGCTCCAGCTCCGTGATCGCGTCGCGTAGCCGGTCGGTCGCGACCTGCGCCGCCTCCTGCGGGTCGCGGCCGGCGAGGTCCGCGGTGTCGATCGGCGGGCCGTACGCGACGCGCAGCGGGCCGAGCCGGGCGAGCCGCTCGGTGCCCGCGATCCCCGCGGGGACGAGCGGGACGCCCGCCTCGAGCGCGATACGGGCGGCTCCGCTGTGCCACCGCGCCTCGTGGCGCTTGACGAGCCCCTTCGAGCGCCGGGTGCCCTCCGGGAACATGACGACGGCGTGGCCCGCGCGGCAGAGCTCGACGGCGGTGTCGATCGCCTGCTGGTCGCGCTTCCCGCGGTCGACGCGGAAGCCGCCGCCCGCGGAGACGATCCAGCCGAGCGGCGGCCAGAAGAGCTCCTTCTTCGCCATGAACCGGAGGAACCGGCGGGGGAAGAGCGGGATGCCGAGGGGCCACGGGTCGAAGTTCGACCAGTGGTTCGCGGCGAGCACGCAGCCGCCGTCGGGCACGTGCTCGCGCCCCGTCGCACGCAGGCGATAGAGGAGCCTGAGCACGGGATAACTGAGGATCGCGACGAGGGAATAGAGCCAGCTGGGGCGCGGCGGCCGATCCATGCGCGCGCAGGATACGTCCGGTCGGGCGAGAAGCGACGCCGACACGGGTCGTTACCCTGTCACGCCATGCCAACCCGCCTCGTCATCGTCGAGTCACCCGCCAAGGCGCGGACCATCGCCGGCTACCTGGGAAGCGACTTCGTCGTCGAGTCGAGCGTCGGCCACATCCGCGACCTCCCGAACCGCGCGTCCGACGTGCCGAAGGAGAAGCGCGCGGAGTACGGCAAGCTCGGCGTGAACGTCGAGAAGGACTTCGACCCGCTCTACGTGACGAACGCCGACAAGGCGCACGTGGTCACCGGTCTGCGCAAACGGCTCAAGGAGGCCGACGAGCTCCTGCTCGCGACGGACGAGGACCGTGAGGGCGAGGCGATCGCCTGGCACCTCAAGGAGGTGCTCAAGCCGAAGGTCCCCGTCCGGCGCATGGTCTTCCACGAGATCACGAAGGACGCGATCCTGCGCGCGCTCGACGAGACGCGCGAGATCGACGAGCGGCTCGTCGACGCGCAGGAGACGCGACGGATCCTCGACCGCCTCTACGGCTTCGAGGTGTCGCCGGTGCTGTGGAAGAAGGTCATGCCGCGGCTCTCGGCCGGCCGCGTCCAGTCGGTCGCGACGCGGCTCGTCGTCGATCGGGAGCGCGAGCGCATGCGCTTCGTCGCGGCGAGCTACTGGGACGTGCTCGGCACGTTCGACCCCGGCTCGTTCTCGGCGCGCCTCGTCACGGTCGACGGCATGCGCGTCGCGCAGGGCCGCGACTTCGGCGAGGACGGCCGCGCGGGCGACAGGGTGCTGGTCCTCGACGAGGAGCGCGCCCGGACGCTCGCGAGCGAGCTCGATGGGCGCCCCTTCGCGGTGCGCAACGTCGACGAGAAGCCGTACACGCGCAGGCCGGCCGCGCCGTTCCGCACGTCGACCCTCCAGCAGGAGGCGAGCCGCAAGCTCCGCTTCTCGTCGCAGACGACGATGCGGCTCGCGCAGCGGCTGTACGAGGCGGGGCACATCACCTACATGCGCACCGACTCGGTGACGCTCTCCGACGCGGCGCTGAAGGCGGCTCGGGCCCACGCGACGCGGGAGTACGGCGCCGAGACGGTG
>DASTKY010000319.1:0-3138 GCA_035715495.1 Gaiella sp.
GTCACGAGCCAGAGCCAGAGCGACGAGAGCCGCGGCGAGAGGACGGGCACGGGAAGCATCACCCGACGGAGGCCGCGGAGCCGCGCGTACTCCCGGAGCAGCTCGAGGTACGTGACGCGGTCGGCGCCGCCGATCTCGTAGAGCTCGCCGCCGTCCGGGTCGCGGTCGACGGCGGCGAGGAGATATGCGACGACGTCCTCGATCGCGATGGGCTGGGTCTGCATGCGCACCCAGCGAGGCGTGACCATCACCGGCAGCTTCTCGACGAGCGCGCGCACCATCTCGAACGAGGCGCTGCCCGAGCCGATCACGATCGAGGCGCGCAGCTCGATCGTCGGGATCCCGGAGGCGCGGAGGATCTCCCCCACCTCCTGGCGCGAGCGCAGGTGCTCCGAGAGCGAGCCGCCGTGACCGAGACCGCCGAGGTAGACGACCTTGCGGATCCCGGCGTCACGCGCCGCGGTGGCGAAGCCGCGGGCCGCCTCGCGGTCGGTGTCGTCGAACTGCCGGCTCGAGCTCATCGAGTGCACGAGGTAGACGACGGTGTCCACGCCCTCGAGCGCCGCCCGGATCGTGGTGGGGTCCAGCAGGTCGCCCTCGACCACCTCGGTGCCGGGGGCGACCCGTGCCTCGAGGACGTCGGGCCGCCGCGACAGACAGCGGACGCGGTCGCCTCGCTCCTCGAGGGCGCGCAGCAGGCGCCCGCCGACGTAGCCGCTCGCCCCGGTGAGCAGGATCAGCCCGGCGATGCCCCGAGTCTAGGGACGAGACGCAGGCCGGCGGGCGCGCGTCTAGGCGACGCGTTCGCGGGCGGCGCCGAGCCCGAGCAGCTCGCGATCGAGCCCCGCGACGAGCGACGGGCGGTCGCCGACCCGGAGGACCTCGACGAGGGCGCGCCGGACGGCGGCGCTCGCTTCGGGCGTCGCGGCCTCGCCGCCGGCGAGCTGGCCGAGCTCCTCGTGCAGGCGGGCGCGCGGGTCCGGCTCGGCCTCGAGCAGGATCGACGCGCGCAACGGCCACGTCGTTCCGAGCGCCGCCTCGAGCGCGGCGCGGAGCTGCTCCGATCGGAACGGCTCGTGCTGGAAGAGCGAGAGCTCCCAGCGGTCGAGTGCCTCGGCGAGATTCGTGTCCGTGTCGACGAGCCCGAGGCGGACGAGGAGCTCGGCGGCGAGGGCCCCGCGGAACTCGTCGAGCTTCGTCGCCTCGCCCGGGGGCTGGGTCGCCGCGATCGGCAGCACGGGCCGGATGCCGTAGGGCCGGCCGTCGAGCGTCTCGAAGAGCACCGGGCCGGCGGCGAGCGGGGCGGCCGTCGCGAGGCGGATCGCCGACACGACGTCCGCGATCTCGGCGGGCGCGTCGGGCACGTCCTCGCCCGCGTCGAGACCCGCGCGGAACTCGACGACGCAGTACCGGTCGGCCTCGTTCCCGAAGCCGGGCGGGAGCAGCCCCTTGGCCTCGGGCCAGTGGCGCGCGAGCTCTCCGTCCGCGACCGGCCGGACGCGGATGCCCTCCGAGAGGACGCGCTGCAGCCCGGCGGTGATCCCGACGAGCGGCGCGACGGCGACGTACGCGCGCCGCTCGCCGAAGAGCGACCGCTCGAGCTCGTCGTACGCGCGGTCGAAGGACTCGTCGTCCCAGTCGAACCCGCCGCAGGCCTCCGCGACCCGGATCAGGAGGTCGAGGAGGACGGTGCGGAAGAGGGCCTCGTCCTCGGACGGGTCGCGGCCCGCGTGGGCGCGCGCGTAGATCGCGGCGGCGGGCTCGCGCGAGAGCTCCTCGAGCGCGATCACCGCGTCCTCCCGCCCGCGTAGCCGGCCCGCGCGGTCCTCGACGAACGAGCGGACGAGCGGCCGGTACTCGTAGAGCGTCGGCCCGTCGCGGCGGTCGTGCTCCTCGAACGCGAACGGCAGTCCCTCGCCTGCCTCGTCGAGCTCGCGCAGGAGGTACGCGAAGGCGCCGAGCGTGAACGCGCGGAGCGCGTGGTGGAGCTGCGGCGAGCGAGGCGCCATGCCGACAGGTACCCCACGGAGGGGGCGATCCCTGCCCGTCAGACGGCGGGGCCGCGCTGGCAGCCGTCGCACCAGTAGGCGGTACGGTTGTCGTCGCCGAGGCCGCGGGAGCGGACGATCGCGCCGCAACGGGGGCAGGCACGCCCCGCGCGGCGGTAGACGGCGCGCTCGGGTCGGACGCCTGCGACCGAGGCGCGCATGCGGTCGCGACCCCAGTCGAGCGCGCCGGCGAGCTCGGCGTCCGTCGCCTCGCCGAGCGGGAGCCACGGCGAGAGGCGGGCCCGCCAGAGGAGCTCGGCGAGCCACATGTTCCCGATCCCCGCGACGATGCGCTGGTCGACGAGCACGTCCCCGACGACCCGGGTCGGATCGGCACGCCGTACGCGCGCGACGACGTTCGGGACGCGCGTCTCGTCGGCGAGCAGGTCGGGGCCGAGCCGCCGCGCGACCCCGGTGTCCAGCTGGAGCACCGGCCCGTTCCACTGGGTCGCCTCCCACCGCGGCGTGCGGAGGACGAGCCAGGGCTGGCCGCGCCACGGCCGCTCGTCGGTGCGGCGCACGCGCCAGCGGCCGTTCATCCGGAGGTGGCTGCGGACGGTCACGTCGCCCTCGAACCGCAGCAGGAGGTTCTTGCCGACGGCGTCGACCGACTCGAGCACGCGACCGTCGATCGCCCGCGCGACGTTCGTCACCCGGCCGCGGGGATTGGGGGACGAGGCCTCGACGCGCTCGCCGACAAGAGGCCGGAGCCGCGCGGCCGCGCGATGGAGTGAGTCGCCCTCGGGCACGTCGCGCCGCGAGTGTAGGCGAGCCCGCTCGGCGCCCCGGCGGACGCGAGCCGTCGCCGCGGGCCGCCGCCTCCACGTGTGACCCAGGCGGCACGAAGCCGGCACGGACGCGTCGCCGGTTGCGCGCTACCGTGACTCCAGGGCACCGCGCTCCCCCGTGCCGGGGGTGCGCACCGGGGCCGGCCGACGGCTGCGCCCGCAGGGCGGCGCGCGCCTACCCGGGCCCGCGCACCCGCGCCATCCTGGCGAGGCCCTCGGGCTCGAGCACCACCGTCCGCCCGCGGCGCAGCTCGACGAGGCCGCGGGAGGCCGCGCCGCGCAGGACGCGGTTGACGGTCGCG
>DASTKY010000320.1:0-7262 GCA_035715495.1 Gaiella sp.
TGGCTCTTCTCGTTCTGGCAGCTGACCACGATCCCCGTCGGGATGTGGGTCAGCCGGACGGCCGAGTCGGTGGTGTTGACCGACTGCCCGCCCGGGCCGGTCGAGCGGTACACGTCGATCTTCAGATCCTTGTCCTCGATCTCGATCTCGACCTCCTCGGCCTCCGGCATCACCGCGACGGTCGCGGTCGAGGTGTGGATCCGGCCCTGCGACTCGGTCGCCGGGACGCGCTGGACGCGATGGGTCCCGCCCTCCCACTTGAACACGGAGTAGGCGCCGTCGCCCTTGACGGCGAAGACGGCCTCCTTCGTCCCGCCGCCCTCGTTCTCGCTCGCCGAGAGCACCTCGGTGCGATAGCCGCGACGCTCCGCGTAGCGCTGGAGCATCCGCGCGACCTCGGCGGCCCAGAGCGCCGCCTCGTCGCCGCCGACGCCCTGCCGCACCTCGACGATCACGTCCTTGCCGTCGGCGGGGTCGCGCTCGACGAGCGCGAGCTTCAGCTCGTCCTCGAGCCGCCCGACCTCTGCCTGGAGCTCGTCGGCGATAGGCGCGAGCTCGGGGTCCTGCCGCGCGTCGGCGAGGTCGGTCGACGCCTGCTGCCAGTCGCGCGCAGCCCGCACCGCGGGCTCGAGCTCCTTCAGCCTGCGGCCGAGCTCCGCCGCCTCGCGGCGGTCGGCGTAGACGGACGGGTCCGCCATCCGCTCCTGGAGCTCGCCGTAGGACCGCTCGAGCTCCTCGACGAGGGCATCGAGGGTCGCCATGGACGTCGATTGTACGGCCCGGCCCGACCGGTCCCGGACCGCGGGGCGCTACGCCGTCGCGAGCGTCGCGTCGAGCGTCACCTCGGGGATCCCGGTGAGCGCCTTCGACACGGGGCAGTTCGCCTTCGCGCCCTCGGCGTGCTCGAGGAAGGTCGGGTGGTCGACGCCCGGAACCGTGCCGACGACGGTGATCGCGCCCTTCAGGATCCCCTCGCCGGGCTGGAAGGTGACGGTCGCGGAGGTCTCGAGCCGCTCCGGCGGGCTGCCGGCGCCGGCGAGCGCGTGCGAGAGCGCCATCGAGAAGCAGGACGCCCAGGCGGCGGCGATCAGCTCCTCCGGGCTCGTCCGCCCGTCGGGGGTGTCGGCGCGCGAGAGCCAGGTCACGTCGAGCGGCCCGAACGCGCCGCTGCCGACTCCCTCGATCCTGCCGCTGCCGTCCATCAGCGAGCCCGTCCACGTCACTTTCGCCGTCCGGTCCGTCGCCATTCAGTCGCCTCCCTCGAGGGTTGTCGTGATGTCGATCCCCACCCCCGCGTCGCGCAGGAGCGACGAGAACGAGCAGCCTTCGTGCGCCGCGTCCACCGCCTCGGCGAACGCGGAGTCGTCCAGTCCCGGCACGCGCGCGCGGACGTCGAGCGCCGAGTGGACGATCAGGTGCCCGCGGCCCTCGATCTCGTCCATCGTGATGCGGCAACGGACGTCGAGCCGGCCCGGCGGCGTGCCCGCGCCGGTCAGCTCGCCCGCGAGCGACATCGTGAAGCAGCCGCCGTGCGCCGCGGCCAGCAGCTCCTCGGGGCTCGTCTTGCCCTCGGGCGCGGCGATGCGGGTCGGCAGCGAGTAGCCCAGCGCCTCGAACGCACCGGAGGACGCGGCGGTGATGGCGCCCGTTCCGCGGGCGAGGTTCCCCTCCCACGAGACGTCGGCGTCGCGGACGATCCGTGGCATCTAGGCCATCACCTCGACCTTGCGGTCCTCGGCGTGCTCCGTGGGGGTCTCGAGGGCCTCGCGGCGGCGCACCTCCTCGATCGCGCGGATCGAGACCTCGATCTGGTCGAGCGACGGCTGTCGCGTGGTCAGGCGCTGGAGCCAGAGCCCGGGTGCGAGCAAGGTCATGAGGACGCGGTTGTCCTGGTGCTTGCCTGCGTACCGGATCAGCTCGTACGCGATCCCGGCGATCACCGGCAGGAGCAGGATCCGGCTGGCGATGAGCCAGTACCAGACCGGCCGCCCGACGAAGGCGAAGACGAAGATGCCGATCACCATGACCCAGAGCAAAAACGCCGTACCGCAACGTGGATGAATCAAACTGAACTTCTGCACGGTCGTCGGCGTCAGGTCCGCGCCTGCCTCGAGCGCGTTGATCGTCTTGTGCTCGGCGCCGTGGTACTGGAAGACGCGCTTGAGGTCGGGCAACAGGCCGATGAGCCCGATGTAGGCGATGAAGACGGCCACCCGGATCAGCCCCTCGACGACCACGAACCAGGCGGTGTCCTCGACCGGCAGCCAGCTCGTGAGCAGCGCGGGGCCGACCTTGAAGAGCATCACCGCGAAGCCGATCGCGATCGCGAACGAGAAGATGATCTGCCCGCGCGTGATCTCGGTGACGACGTTCCCCTCGTCGTCCTCCTCGCGGGACGCGACGTTCGCCGAGATCGCGAGCGCCCGAAAGCCGATCGCGAGCGACTCGCCGAGCGCGATGACGCCGCGGACGACCGGCAGCCGCCAGATGCGGTGGCGCTTCATCGGCGAGGTGACGTCCTTGACGACCTCCTCGATGCCCCCCTCGGGCGTGCGGATCGCGACCGCCCAGCAGGACGGGCCGCGCATCATCACGCCCTCGAGCACTGCCTGGCCGCCGTAGGAGACGCTCATCTCACCGCACCGTACCGGCGATCATCGGTACGTCGATCCGGTGGCGGCCACGAGGAGGTTGCGACCGCGACAGCGGGCGCCTTCAGGGATGTGCCCCGCCCGCAGGGCGGTGGTCGAGCGGCGCGATTCCGCTTCTGCGGAATCGTGCTTCGCGAGCAAGAATCAGCCGCTCTTGGCGGCGGCGGCCTTCTCGAGCCGGCGCTGGAAGCGCTCGACGCGACCGCCCGAATCCATCAGCTTCTGCTTGCCCGTGTAGAACGGGTGGCAGGCGGAGCACACCTCGACGTGGAGCTCGGCCTTCGTCGAGCGGGTGGTGAACTCGTTGCCGCAGGAGCACGTGACGTGCGCCTCGACGTACTCCGGATGGATGTCGGCCTTCATGGCCTGGCCAGGATAGCAGAGGCGATTTTAGGCCCTACGTTGCCTCCCGAGACGACGGCGACCATGGTCTTCGCGTCCACGCGGCCCGAGAGGACCGCCGCGACGGCGGCCGCGCCGGCGGGCTCGCACGCGAGCTTCACGTCGGCGTAGAGCCGCCGCATCGCGGCCTCGATCTCGTCGTCCAGAACGGTCACCACCTCGATCCCGTGCATCTGGCAGAGCTCGAGCGCAGCGCCGCCGGCGAACGGCGCGTCGAGCCCGCTCGCGATCGTCCGCGGCGCGACGCCGACGGGCTTGCCGGCCGCGAGCGCGCGGGAGAGCGCCGCCGAACCCTCGGGCTCGACCCCGACGACGCGCACGCCGCGCGGCACCGCCGCGGCGACGATCCCCGCGATCAGCCCCCCGCCGCCGACGGGCACGGCGATCACGTCGGCCTCGGGCGTGTCCTCGAGGACCTCCAGGCCGACGGTGCCCTGACCGGCCATCACGAGCGGGTCGTCGAAGGGGTGCACGAGCGTCGCACCGGTCGTCCGCAGGTGCTCCTCGAGGCGGACGAACGCCCCGGACGGGTCGTCGGCCTCGGCGTCGATCCGCGCGCCGAGCGAGCGCGCTCGCTCGAGCTTGAACTGGCTCGCCTCCTTCCACGTGAAGACGACACAGTCCAGCCCCTCCGCGGCTGCGCCCCAGGCGAGGGCGATCGCGTGATTGCCGGCGGACGCGCCGGCGACGCCGCGCCCGCGCTCGTCGGCCCCGAGCGCCGCGAGCCGGTTGACCACCCCGCGCGCCTTGAACGAGCCGGTGTGCTGGAGCAGCTCGGCCTTGAGCGCGAGGCCGGGGACGAGCGCCGAGCCGTCGAGCGTCGGCGTCCGGCGGACGCGGCCGCGGATCGTCTCGGCGGCCCGGACGACGTCCTCGCGCGTCACGGGAGCCTCGGTCACGCGCGCGATCCTAGTGGCCGCGCGGGACACGGCCGCGGGGTGGCACGCGGGCTCTCGCGCGGTCCGGGACCCGTGCGCAGAATGAGTCGGTGACGACGCTGCCGACCGAGCCTCGTCGCCACCCGATCCGGCTCGTCGTGACGGACGACCTCGAGCGGTCGCGGCTGACCGTCTGCTTCCGCCTCCTCCTCGCGGTGCCGCACCTCGTGTGGGTGACGCTCTTCGGGATCGCCGCGAGCCTCGTGGCGCTCGCGGCCTGGCTCGCCGTGCTGATCGAGCGCCGCGTCCCGACGAGCCTGCACGACTTCCTCGCGCGGTACGTCCGCTACACGACGCACCTCGCCGCATACCTCTCCTTCGCCGCCTCGCCCTACCCCCGTTTCGGCGGCGGCGGCCCGTACCCCGTCGACGTCGAGGTCGACCCACCCGGCCACCAGGGCAGGCTCGGCGCCCTCTTCCGGCTCGTGCTCGTCGTGCCGGCCACGGTCGTCGCGTCGTCGCTCGGCGGGTCGGCCGTGCTCGGGCTCTGGTTCGGGCTCGCGGCGCTGTCGCTCCTCGGGGGCCTGACGTCGACGGTCGCCGTGCTCGGCTGGTTCAGCTGCCTCGTCCGCGGGCGGATGCCGCGCGGGATGCGCGACGCGGCGGCGTACGGCTGCGGCTACGCGGCGCAGGTGACCGCGTACTCGCTGATGGTGACGGGGCGGTACCCCGACTCGTCCCCCGACCGCCTGGCGGACGATGCAGAGCTGCCGCCGCATCCCGTCGCGGTCGACCTGCGCGACGACCTGGGCCGGCCCCGGCTCCTCGTCCTCTTCCGGTTCCCCCTCGTCATCCCCCACCTGCTCTGGCTGACGCTCTGGAGCGTCCTCGTGACGGCCGCCGTGCTCCTCGGCTGGCTGGTCGCGCTCGTCGTCGGGCGCGTCCCGCGCGTGCTGCACCGCTTCATGGCGGCGTTCGTCCGGACGACGGCGCACGTCACGGCGTTCCTCTACGTCGTGGGGCGGCCGTTTCCGGGCTTCCTCGGCCGGGAGGGCAGCTACCCCGTCGACGTGACGATCGCGCCGCCCGAGCGGCAGCGGCGGCTCGGCGTCCTCCTCCGGCTCGTCCTCGCGGTCCCGGCGCTCCTCCTCTCCTACGCGTACGCGTGGGTGCTGTTCGTCGTCGCCGTCCTCGCGTGGGTCGTCGCGCTCGTGCTCGGCCGCGTCCCGCACGGGCTGCGCGACCTCGGCGTCTCCGCGCTGCGCTACCAGACCCAGATCACCGCGTACCTCCTGCTCCTCACGTCCCGCTACCCGGACTCGTCGCCCGTCCTCGTCGGTCGCCCCGCGCCGCCGCCGCCGGCCGAGCCGGAGCCGGTCGCGTGACCCCGGTCCGCGTCGTCGTCGTCGCCGTGGTCGCGGTCGCGTGGGCGGCCGTCGCCTGGGTGCTGGCCGGGACCGTCGTCCCGGGCGACCTCTCGCTCCCCGAGATCGACGTCGACGCCGTCTTCGGACGGGAGCTGGTCGACCGCGCGGAGCACTACGAGCGCTTCCTCTACGTCGACTGGTTCCTCGCGCAGGTCGCGCTGCTCGCGGCGCTCGGGGTCTACGCGCGCTACGGCGTCCGCTACGCACGCGAGTCGGCAGCCGGGCCGATCGGCACGGGGATGCTGCTCGGGATGCTCGGGCTCGCGATCGGCTGGCTGACCCAGCTCCCGTTCGCGCTCGCCGCGCTCTGGTGGGACCGCCGCTACGGGGTCTCCGAGGTGGGGTACCTCGAGGCGATCTTCGGCGGCTGGCTCGGGCTCGGCGGCACGTTCGTCGCCGTCTGCGTCGCGCTCCTCGTCGTCATGGCGCTCGCCCGTCGGCTGGGCTGGTGGTGGTGGCTCCCCGGCTCGGCCGTGCTGACCCTGATCGCGCTGCTCCTCGTCTTCGTCGGCCCGTACCTCACGACCGGGCTCGACCGCCCCGACCCCGAGCTCCAGGCGACGTACGACCGGTACGAGCGCGACCAGGGAGTCGAGGACGTCCCGCTCCGCGTCGAGGAGGTGAGCGGCGACACGAGCCAGGCGAACGCCTACGCGTTCGGCATCGGCCCCTCCCGGCGCACGGTCCTCTGGGACACCCTCCTGGACGGGCGGTTCACCGAGGGCGAGGTCGACGTCGTCCTCGCGCACGAGCTCGGTCACCACTCGAGCAACCACATCCCCGAGGCGGTGGTGTGGTTCGGGCTCTTCGCCCTGCCCAGCGCGTTGCTCCTCACGATCGCCACGCGCCGCCGCGGCGGGATGGGCCGGCCCGCCGCGATCCCGCTCGCGCTCCTCGTGGCGGCGGTCGTCCAGCTCGCGCTCGCGCCCGCGCAGGGCGTCGTCAGCAGGCGCTCCGAGAGCGAGGCGGACTGGAAGGCGCTCCAGACGACGCGCAACCCGCAGGCCGCCCGCGGCCTGTTCCGGGAGTTCGCGGACACCTCGCTCGGCGACCCGAGCCCGCCGACGTGGGCCTACGTCCTGCTCCAGAGCCACCCCACGCTGGCCCAGCGCGTCGCGATGGCCGACGCCTGGGCGCGCAGCAACGGCGCGCCCTGAGCTCAGGCCGCGGCGTCGGAGCGGTCGACGACGACGCGCGCGATCGCGAACGCCGACGTCGCGCCGGGCGAGGGCGCGTTCCGCACGTGGAGCACGCCGTCGGCCTCGTGGAAGACGAAGTCGTCGAGCAGCGTGCCGTCCGGGGCGAGCGCCTGCGCCCGGATCCCGCTCGGCCCGGGCGCGACGTCGGCGACGTCGAGGTCGGGCAGGAGGCGCCGCGCGGCGGCGACGAACCGGCGCGTCGAGAGGTCACGCGCGACCTCGCCGAGCCCGGTCCGCCAGTGTTCGCGCGCGAGCCGCCGGAAGCCGCGCGAGCGGACCGCGTCGCGCACGTCGCGGACCGACACGTCCCTGCGCCGGTATCCCTCGCGCGCGAGCGCAAGGACGGCGTTCGGCCCGAGCCACACCTCGCCGTCGGGCCGCGTCGTCGTGTGGATCCCGAGAAACGGGAACGCCGGGTCGGGCACCGGGTAGACGAGCCCGCGGACGAGGTGGCGCCGCTCGGGCCGGAGCGCGAGGTAGTCGCCGCGGAAGGGGACGATCCGCGGCTCGGCCGGCGACCCGCTCAGCGCGGCGAGGCGGTCCGCGTGGACGCCCGCGCACACGACGACCCGCGACGCCTCGAGCGTCCCGCCGCTCGTCTCGACGACGGTCGCGCCGCCGCGGCGCTCCAGACCGACCACCGTCGTCCCGAGCCGCAGCTCGCCGCCCGCGCCCGCGACGTCGGCCGCGAGCGCCTCGGCGACG
>DASTKY010000321.1:0-4457 GCA_035715495.1 Gaiella sp.
GACCGCGGGCGCGGGACGAGCATCATGCAGGCGCTCGCGAGCGAGCTCCGTGTCGACACGACCGAGGGGGGGACGACCGTGACGATCCGCTTCCACGAGCCCGAGGCGGTGACCGCGTGACCGACCCGCTCGCACGGCTGCGGTTCGACTGGGACGGCGCGGAGTCCGTCCGGGTCACGGTCAGCGGGGAGATCGACCTCTCGAACGCCGACGGCCTCGAGCGCGAGCTCCTGACGGCGCTCGCCCCCGCACGCGCCGTGACGATCGACCTGCGGGAGGTGACGTACATGGACAGCCAGGGCGTCAGGCTGCTCCATCACCTCTCGGTGGGGCTCGCGTCCGACGCGACGCTCACGGTCGTCGCGCCCGACGGGACGTTCGCAGGAGGCGTGCTTCGCGTCACCCGGTTCCCCGGCCTCGTCGACGACGCCTGAGGAAGCCGCTCGGCGGCGCGCGTCGGCCTAGTAGGCGTGCTGGGAGAGGAGCGCGTTGCGCAGCTCCTCGAGCCCGAGCGGCGACTCGCGCAGGAGGTCGACGATCCGCTCCCGGTCGTGCTCGTTGAGCTCGACCTCCTCCTTGCCGAGGGCGATCGCGATGGTGAGGTTCCGCGCGGTCAGGTCCTCGCCCTTCCGGGTGAGGATGCTCGCCAGCTCGAGCACGTGCTGCCGGCGCACTTCGATGCCTGCCACGATCATGCTCCCATTGAAACCGCGGTTCCCGGCGCCGGGACTGGCCGAAGGGCCAGACCCGCCACGACGTTCGTGGGCCGCCGGTCTAGGGCCTCCGGCCGGCGTCGGGGCTCGAGGCGAGAGGCCGCGGGTATCGTCGCGGCGTGCTGCCCGTCTCCGTCCTCGACGTCGCCCCGATCGTCGCCGGCGCCGAGCCGGGCGACGCGCTGCGGAACTCGATCGACCTCGTGCGCCACGCCGAGCGGCTCGGGTACACGCGCTACTGGGTCGCCGAGCACCACAACCTGAGCGGGATCGCGAGCGCCGCGACCTCCGTCGTGATCGCCCACCTCGCAGATGCGACCGAGACGATCCGGGTCGGCGCCGGCGGGATCATGCTGCCGAACCACGCGCCGCTCGTGATCGCCGAGCAGTTCGGCACGCTGGAGGCGCTCCACCCGGGCCGGATCGACCTCGGCCTCGGCCGCGCCCCCGGCACCGACCCGGTCACCCTGCGGGCGCTGCGCCAGGATCCCGGCGCCGACTCCTTCCCCCAGGACGTGCTCGAGCTCCAGGCGCTGCTCGGCGACCCGCAGCCCGGCCAGACGGTCTTCGCGATCCCCGGGGTCGGCTCGCACGTGCCGCTCTGGATCCTCGGCTCGAGCCTGTACGGCGCACAGCTCGCCGCGGTGCTCGGCCTCCCCTACGCCTTCGCCTCGCACTTCGCCCCCGAGGCGCTCCTCCCAGCGCTCGAGGTCTACCGCGCGCGGTTCCAGCCCTCGGCCCAGCTCGAGCGGCCGTACGCGATGGTCGCGGTGAACGTCGTCGCGGCGGAGGACGACGCGACCGCGCGCCGGCTCTTCACCTCCGCGCAGCAGTCGTTCACGAACATCTTCCGCAACGCACGCGGGCAGCTGCAGCCTCCGCTCGACGACATCGAGACGTACTGGACGCCCGACGAGAAGGTGCGCGTCTCGGCGATGCTGAGCCGCTCGTACGTCGGCTCGGCCGAGACCGTCCGAGAGGGTCTCGAGGGCGTGATCACCGAGACCGGGGCCGACGAGCTGATCGTCGCGGCCGCAGTCCACGACCACGCCGCGCGGGTCCGCTCGTACGAGATCCTCGCGGACGTCCGGCGCGATCTCCGCCGGCCGGTCGCGGCCGCGGGCTGAGCGCCCGGCCCGCCGTCAGCCGGCGGTGAGCGCCGCGACCTCGCGGTCGAGCCGCGTGGCCGTGAGCGCCAGCCCCGTGAGCAGCTCCTCCAGCACGGCGGCGTACGCGCGCGGGTGACCCTGCCGCAGCGCCGCGAGCCCGCGCCGGTCGAGCACGTGGACGTCCACGTCCGTGTCGGCGAGCACCGTCGCCGTGCGCCTGCCGCCGAGCGCGATCCCGATCTCGCCGAAGACGCCTCCCGCGGGCACCGTGGCGGCGCGGCGCGGGGCGTCGGGCTCGGAGTCGTCCACGACGTTGACGAGCCCACGGGTGACGACGAAGAGGTCGTCGGCCCTGGCGCCCTGCCGTGCGATCGTCGCACCCGCGGCGTAGCGGCGCGGGACGAGGTGCCGGATGACCGCCGCGCGGTCGAGCTCGGTCAGGCGCGCGAGGAACGGATGCTCCGCCAGCTCGGTCTCGGTCACGGGCGTCCCGATTCCGGCGCGCTCGACGAGCGTGGTCTCGCAGGCCTCGACGGCGAGGTCGGTCGAGCTCGCGCCGCCGAGCGAGGCGGTGAGGGAGGCACCGTCGGGCACGGTGCCGAGGCCCGCGAGACGCACGTCGACCGCGGCGTCGCGCAGCGACGCCACGAGCTCGCCGAGGAGGACGTGGCCGCCCGGGTCGATCCGCGCGACGCGCCCCAGGTCGAGGACGAGGGCCTCGAGGCGCCCGGCCGCGCGGACGAGGCGGTTGAGCTGCTCGACCGCCTCGAAGCCGAGGTCGCCCTGGAGCTCGACGACGACCGCGCGCGAGCCGAGCTCCGCCAGCGCCTCACGCTCCTCGAGGGTGCGCACGCGCTTCGAGCGGACGGCTGTCAGGTCGACGGCCGAGCGGATCGGCGAGGCCTGCCGCTCTCCCGGCCGGACGAGGTGGAGGCCGAAGCGCTCGGAGAGCTCGCGGCAGACCGCCGCCCCGCGGACGGAGTTGCCGTGACCGTCGAGGAGCGGCGAGTAGCAGGCAACTGCGAGGCGGCCCGGGAGCACGGCGAGGATCCCGCCGGAGACGCCGCTCTTGGCCGGCAGCCCGACGGCGCTCATCCAGGCCCCCGCGCCGTCGTACATGCCGCAGCTCGCCATCACCGAGAGCACCTGGCGGACGACCTCCGGACGCACGGCCGCGGCGCCCGTCAGGGGGTGCACGCCGCCGTTCGCGAGCGTCGCTCCGACGAGCGCGAGGTCGCGGCAGTCCACGAGGACGGCACACTGCCGGAAGTACCGCTCGACCGCGACGTCCGGATCGCCGATCACGCCGAACGTCCGCAGCAGATGCGCGATCGCGCGGTTGCGGTGGCCGGTGGCGCGCTCGGACTCGAACACGGCCTCGTCGACCTCGAGCCCGCGCCCCGCGAAGCCACCGTACGCGTCCAGCACCGCGGCGAACGGCGCCGCGCCGGCGACGAGCGAGGACGCGGCGATCGCGCCCGCGTTCACCATCGCGTTCGACGGGATCCCGGTCTCGGGCGCGAGCGCGATCGAGTTGAACGCATCGCCGCTCGGCTCGACCCCGATCCGCGTGCCCACGGCCTCGGCGCCGAGCACGTCGAGTGCGAGCGCGTACGTCAGCGGCTTCGAGACCGACTGGAGGGTGAAGCCGACGCGGCTGTCGCCCGCCTCGTAGACCGCGCCGTCGACCGTCGCCACCGCGATCCCGAAGAGCGACGGGTCGACGTCGGCGAGCTCCGGGATGTACGTCGGAAGCCCTCCGTCGTCGAGCCGGCCCAGCCGCTCGTGGAGATCGTCGAGCAGGTCCTCGATCGGACAGCGGAACGACCCGGCCGCGCGCTCCGGCTGCGTCTCCTCGATCCGCTCGATCCGACTCTCGACCTGCACGCGCGCCGACCTCCTCCAACGAGAAGAGGCCCCGGCGCGGACTGTCCGCGCCGAGGCCTCGATGCCGTGAGCGCCGCCGGCGGCGGCAACGCTCGCCGGCCACTCTAGACCGTCGGGGCGGCGGACGCGAGTGCGACCGGAGCGCTACGCCTGGACGGGCTCGAGCCCGTCCGCGTCCGCCGGCTCGGGCCGTGCCTCCCGCCGGGCCTCGTGCGCCAACGAGATCACGACCGCCCCGATGAGGGCGAGCGCGAGGCCGACGACCGCGACCGCGACGTGCCACGCGGGCCGGCTGAGGCGCTCGTCCAGCAGGAGCACGCCGAGCAGGATCCCGACGACGGGGTTCGCGACCGAGACGGTGGCGACCGAGGGCGCGAGGCGGCCCGTCCCGAGCGAGACCTGCTGGAGGACGAACCCGAGCACGCCCGCGAGCGCGAGGGCGTAGCCCTCCCAGTGCGAGAGCAGCACGTCGACGCCGTCGTGGAGGTACTCCAGCGTCGGCTTCGTGAGCGACGCGGAGAGACCGAAGAGCATCCCGGCCACCGTCCCGTAGACGGCCGCCTTCAGGGAGAGGCCGCCGCGGTCGCCGAGCAGGAGCAGCAGCACCGAGAGGGCAGTGATGACCGCGATCGCGATCGCCCACTCGCTCCCCGGCGCGTTCTCCTTCCCGCCGGCCGGGTCGCCGAAGTACGTGAAGAGCGCGAGGCCGACGATGATCACCGCCGCCCCGCCGATCTCCCGGCGACCG
>DASTKY010000322.1:0-3520 GCA_035715495.1 Gaiella sp.
GATCACTACAAGGCGCCCCGGAACCACGGCGTGCTGGAGCCCCACGACGCGATCGCGGAGGGCCAGAACCCGCTCTGCGGCGACGAGGTGACCGACTCCGTGCGCTTCGGCGAGGGCGACGTCCTCGAGGACGTCGGCTTCGAGGGGCGGGGCTGCGCGATCAGCCAGGCGGCCACGTCGATGCTCACCGACCTCGTCAAGGGGCGGACGGCGCAGGAGATCTCCGCGATGCCGAAGGACGAGCTGCTCGAGGAGATCGGCATCCCGCTGACGCCGGTGCGGCTCAAGTGCGCGCTCCTCGGCCTGGGCGTCCTCAAGGTCGCCCTCCACCGCGCAAAGGGCACGCCGCTCCCCGAGGAGTGGGGCACCTCCTCCGGCGAGATCACGCTCTCGTAGCGCCGCGAACGGCGATGGAGATCGAGGCGCTGCCACTCGACGAGCTGCCGGACGGGTCGATGCGGCTCGTCCCGGCCGGCCGGGACACGATCGGGCTCTACCGCTGCGCCGGCGAGCTGTACGCGATCGAGGACCGTTGCACGCACGACGACGGCCCGCTCTGCGAGGGCGAGTGGGACACCGGCGCCTGCGAGGTGGTGTGCCCGCGCCACGGCGCCCGCTTCGACCTGCGGACGGGGACGGCCCTGAGCCTCCCCGCCTACCTGCCCGTGGCGACCTACCCGGTGCGCGTCCGCGACGACGGGATGATCGTGATCGACGTCGGCGACCAGTGAGTAGGCTCGGGCCGTGGACGTCTTCAACCTCCACGGCGACGAGTGGAACCGCACCGAGGAGCGGGAGGGCTGGCGCTCCAGGGACGCCTGGATCGGCAACCGGCTCGGCGCGGAGCTCCTCGGCGGCAGCCTCTACGAGCTCGACCCCGGCCAGCGGCTCTTCCCGTACCACCTCCACCACGCGAACGAGGAGTGGATCGTCGTCGTCCGCGGGACGCCGACCCTGCGCACGCCCGACGGCGAGCAGGAGCTCCGGGAGGGCGACGTCGCGGTCTTCCGTCGCGGCGCGGAAGGAGCGCACCAGGTCGCGAACCGCAGCGACGCCCCAGTGCGTGTCCTGATGCTCTCCTCGAAGGTCAATCCGGAGATCGTCGAGTACCTCGACACCGGCAAGGTCGGGACGCGAGACGCGAAGGGCGAGCGGATCCTGCTCTCGCGCGCGGGCGAGGCGGTCGACTACTGGGACGGGGAGGACTGAGGTGCTCGACGACCGCGTCCGCGCCGCGCTCGCGCGCCTCGAGGCGGAGGACGCGGCCGAGCGCGAGGCGGGTGTGCCGCCCGCGGAGCGGTCGCTCGCCGTCGGTCCGGAGTCCGGGCGGCTCCTCTTCGCGCTCGTCGCGCCGAACGCCGGCTGCGAGGTGCTCGAGATCGGCGGCTCGCGCGGCTACTCGACGATCTGGCTCGCCGCGGCGGCGCGGATCCTGGGCGGCCGGGTCGTCTCCCTCGAGCAGGACGAGCGGAAGATCGCCGCGTGGCGCGCGAACATCGCCGACGCGGGCCCCGAGGAGTGGGCGGTGCTCGTCGAGGGCGACGCGGGCACGACGCTTCCGGCGCTCGAGGACGGCTTCGACGTCGTCTTCCTCGACGCGTGGAAGGACGACTACGAGGCGTACTTCGAGATCGCCCGCACGAAGCTCGAGCCCGGCGGGGTCGTCGTCGCCGACAACGTCTCGACGGACTCGACGGTGCTGGCGTATGCCGAGCGCCGCCAGGCGGACCCGACGGTCGTCTCGGTCACGGTCCCGATCGGGAACGGGCTCGAGGTCACGACCGTCCTCCGCTGACCGAGCGAAAGGGGAGCACGATGCCCGAGGTGACGGCGTACGCGAACGGACAGCCGGCGTGGGCGGACGTCACGACCCCCGACGTCGCCGCCGCGGCGTCGTTCTACGCCGGGCTCTTCGGCTGGACGGCGGAGACCGACGCCCGCCCGGAGGCGGGCGGGTACACGATGTTCACGATCGACGGGAAGGCGGTCGCAGCCGCGTCGCCGCCACCGCCGGGGCAGGAGGGCGTCCCGCCGCACTGGACCGTCTACCTCGCGAGCGACGACGTCGACGCAACGGCCGCGAGCGTGCGGGAGGCGGGCGGGATCGTCCACGTCGAGCCGTTCGACGTCTTCGACGCCGGTCGGATGGCTGTGGCGGCCGACCCGAGCGGCGCCGTGTTCGGCGTCTGGCAGGCGCGCGCGCACATCGGCGCCCAGTTGGCGAAGGAGCCCGGGACGCTGAACTGGGCCGAGGTGCAGACGCACGACAGCGCGGCCGTGCGGCCCTTCTACGAGCGCGTCTTCGGCTTCACGACCGAGACGATCGACATGGGCGGCGAGGACTACGGCGTCTTCGGGGTCGGCGGCGAGTCCGTCGCGGGGCTCGTCCAGATCCGGCCGGACTGGGGCGAGCTGCCCAGCAACTGGTCGCCCGTCTTCCAGGTCGCGGACTGCGACGCGGCGGTCGGCCGCGTCCAGGAGGCGGGCGGGAGGCTCTACCACGGCCCTGCCGAGCTCGAGGGAACGGGCCGGTTCGCCGTCGTCGCCGACCCGTGGGGCGCGGCCTTCCAGGTGATCGCGTAAGCGTTCGGTTACCCACACTTGCCGCCGTCCGACGCCCGTGCGTAGACTCGGGATACCGCGGAAAGGAGGTGGTCGGTGTCAGATTCGAGTAGTACCGGCAGTGGAGGTACGAGCGGGTAGAGGCGCGTCCCCGGGACCCACTGGGGAATCGCCATAGCCACGCGTAGGGGACTCGCGCTTCGCGCCGCCGACCACCTTCGGTCAGGCTGGAAGCGCCTCTACCAAATCCAACGCTTCGTACCGGGGTTCGGGGGCCGCCGCAAGGCGGCCCCCGCCTTTCTCGGGCGCCTCGCGGTCAGACGGCGCGACGGAGCTGCTCGTCGAGGGCGACGAGCTCGCCGAGCCCGAGGCGGCGCATCGAGGCGCCCCCGTCCGTGACGACGTTGTCCGGCCCCTCGAGCAGCCGGAGCTGGTCGCGCGTCAGAGGCGTCGACGGCACCCGCTCGAGCAGCGCGGCCGGGCCGCGCGCGAGCCAGAAGGGGACGTTGACCGCGGGTCGCCGGGTCCCGAGCGCGTCCTTCAGCCGTCGCCAGAGGTCGTTCCACGTGACCGCCTCCGGGCCGCCGAGCTCGACGGGCGCCTCGACGGGCTCTGCGTCGACGGCGAGCCGCACCGCCCGCACGACGTCGTCGATCCAGATCGGCTGGACGCGCTGCGTCCCCGGCCCGAGCACCGGGGTCACGGGCATGAGCCGCGCGAGGCGGACGAACCGTGGGAGCGCGCCGCCGTCGGGGCCGAAGACGAAGCTGGGGCGCAGCACGACGCGCTCGACGCCGGACGACGACACCGCCTGCTCCGCGGCCCACTTGGCGCGGAGGTACGGCACCGTCGCGCCCGGACCCGTGCCGAGCGCGCTCATCAGCACGATCCGGCGGACGCCGCCCTCGCGCGCCGCCTCGACGAGGTTCCCGGTGCCGGCCGCCATCACGCGCTCGAA
>DASTKY010000323.1:0-9301 GCA_035715495.1 Gaiella sp.
GATGGTGCCGAAGCTCCTCGAGCGGCTGCCCGCCCTCGTGCCCGCGCTCTCGCAGCCGGGCTACGGCGGCGCCTACGTCACCGGCTACTCCGGCGTCTACGACATCACGGAGGACTGGTACCCGATCGTCGGCGAGGAGGAGCTCGGCGGCTACTACTCGTGCTTCGGCGGCAGCGGCCACGGCTTCAAGATCGGGCCGGCGATCGGCGAGTCGCTCGCGGCCGTGATCGCCGGCGAGGAGCCGCGGATCGACCTGGCGAGCCTCTCCGGCGCCCGCTTCTCCGAGGGCCGCACGTTCAGCTCCGTCTGGGGAGCCGGCAACCGGGCATGAGCCGGACGCTCGACGCGATCACGTTCGAGGTCATCCGCAACGCGCTCGTCGCGGCGACGGACGAGATGGTGCTGACGCTGCGCCGGAGCGCGTACTCGACGAACATCAAGACCCGCGCCGACTTCTCCTGCGCCTTCTTCGACGCCGAGCTCCGGGCGGTCGCGCAGGGCTTCACGCAGCCGGTGCACCTCGGGTCGATGGTCGAGCAGGTCCCGCAGGCGGTGCGCAGCTACGGCCCGTCGAAGCTCGGCCCCGGCGACGTGATCATCACGAACGAGCCGTTCCCGAGCGGCGTCCACCTGAACGACGTGAGCCTCATCTCGCCGGTCTTCGTCGACGGCGAGCTCCTCGGCTACGTCGCCAACCTCGCCCACCACGTCGACGTCGGCGGCGGCGCCCCCGCCTCGATCGGCGCCTTCCGCGAGGTGTTCCAGGAGGGCGTGATCATCCCGCCGGTGCGGGTCGTCGAGGCGGGCCGGATCGTCGAGGACGTGTTCGACCTGATCCTCGCGCAGATCCGCTCGAAGCACGAGACGGCCGGCGACTTCCGGGCCCAGATCGCCGCCAACGCGACCGGCGCGCGGCGGCTGCAGGCGCTCGTCGCCCGACACGGGCACGCGACGATCACGGCCGCGATGCAGGAGCTGCTCGACTACACGGAGCGGCGGACCCGCGCGGAGGTCGAGGCGCTGCCGCACGGCGTCTACGAGGCCGAGGGCTGGGTCGACACCGACGGTTACAGCGACGAGCCCGTGCACCTGCGGGCGCGCGTCGAGATCCGGTCGGACGGGGTCTCGTTCGACCTCACCGGCAGCGACCCCCAGCGGCGCGCGCCGGTCAACTCGACCTACGCGCAGACCTTCTCCGCCTGCGCCTACGCGCTCAAGTGCCTGATCGACCCCGACCTCCCCGTCAACGACGGCTTCTACCGCCTCGTCTCCCTGCACGCCCCGAGCGGCACGGTCACCAACTGCACCTGGCCCTCCCCCGTCGTCGGCGGCTGGGAGACCCAGACGCGCCTCGTCGACGTGATCTTCCGCGCGCTGCTGCCCGCGCTCCCGGCGCGGCTCCCCGCGGGGACGAAGGCGATGATGTGCCACGCGGGGTTCGGCGGCGTCGACAGCGTCACCAACGCGTACTACTGCTTCCTCGAGACGTTCGGCGGCGGCTACGGCGCGCGGCAGGCGAGCGACGGGCCGGACGCCGTCCAGGCACACGGTCAGAACACCGAGAACGCACCGGTCGAGGAGACCGAGCTCAACTACCCCGTCCGCGTCGAGCGCCTCTCGCTCGTCGACGACTCCGACGGCGCGGGACGGTTCCGCGGCGGCCTCGGGCTGCGCAAGGACTTCCTCTTCGACCGCCCGACGACGTTCACGGTGCTCTCCGACCGAACCGCGGCCGGGCCGGCCGGCGCGTTCGGGGGCCATGCCGGGCGCGTCGCGGAGTACGTGCTGATCCGCGGCGGCGAGGAGACGCGCCTGCCCGCGAAGGCGACCGTGTCGCTCGAGGCGGGCGACGTGGTCAGCTACCGCACGTGCGGGGGCGGCGGGTACGGGCCGCCGGAGGAGCGCGACCCGGAGCGCGTCCTGCGCGACGTGCTCGAGGGCAAGGTCAGCGTCGAGCGTGCGCGCGACGTCTACCGCGTCGCGGTGACCGACCGCGAGCTGGACGAGGCCGCGACGGCGGAGCTCCGGGCGACGTGACCACCGCCGTCGACCCCATCTCGTTCGAGGTGATCCGCAACGCGCTCGTCGCGGCGACCGACGAGATGGTGCTGGCGCTCAAGCGGAGCGCGTACTCGACGAACATCAAGACCCGCTCCGACTTCTCGTGCGCCTTCTTCGACGCGGAGCTGCGCTCGGTGGCGCAGGGCTTCGCCCAGCCGGTGCACCTCGGGTCGATGGTCGAGCAGGTCCCGCAGGCGATCCGCCGCTACGGCGTCGACCGGCTCCGACCCGGCGACGTGATCGTCACGAACGACCCGCACCCGAGCGGCGTCCACCTGAACGACGTGAGCCTGATCTCGCCGGTCTTCGTCGACGGCGAGCTCCTCGGCTACGTCGCCAACCTCGCCCACCACGTCGACGTCGGCGGCGGCGCCCCCGCCTCGATCGGGGCCTTCCGCGAGGTCTTTCAGGAGGGCGTCATCATCCCGCCCGTCCGACTCGTCGCCGGCGGCGCGATCGTCGACGACGTGTTCCGGCTCGTGCTCGCGCAGATCCGCTCGAAGCACGAGACGGCCGGCGACTTCCGCGCGCAGATCGCCGCGAACGCGACCGGCGTGCAGCGCGTCCAGGCGCTGGTCGAGCGGCACGGCCTCGCGACGATCCGCCAGGTGATGGTCGAGCTGCTCGACTACACGGAGCGCCGCACCCTGTCGGAGCTCGCGGCGCTGCCGCACGGCGTCTACGAGGCCGAGGGCTTCGTCGACAACGACGGCTACACCGACGAGCCGGTGCGGCTGCAGGTGCGGATCGAGCTCGGCCCCGACGGCGTCTCCTTCGACACGAGCGGCTCCGACCCGCAGCGCCGCGCGCCGGTCAACTCCACGTACGCGATGACGTTCTCCGCCTGCGCGTACGCGCTCAAGTGCCTCGTCGACCCCGACCTGCCGGTCAACGACGGGTTCTATCGGCTGGTGCACCTCGACGCCCCGCTCGGCTCCGTGACGAACTGCGCGTGGCCCGCGCCCGTCGTCGGCGGCTGGGAGACGCAGACGCGCCTCGTGGAGGTCATGTTCCGCGCGCTCCTGCCGGCCTTCCCCGACCGGCTGCCCGCGGGCACGAAGGGGATGATGTGCCAGGCCGGCTTCGGGTCGCTCGACGACGCCGCCGGGAGCTACACCTGCTTCTACGACACCTTTGCCGGCGGCTACGGCGGCCGCTCGGCGAGCGACGGGCCGGACGCCGTCCAGGCGCACGGCCAGAACACCGAGAACGCGCCCGTCGAGGAGACGGAGCTCAACTACCCGGTGCGGATCGACCTGCTCGCGCTCGTCGAGGACTCAGAGGGGCCGGGCCGCTTCCGCGGCGGGCTCGGGTTGCGGAAGGACTACCGCTTCGACCTCGCGACGACGTTCACCGTGCTCGCGGATCGCGACCGCAACGGCCCGTGGGGCGCCGCCGGCGGCCGCAGCGGGCGCGTGGCGGAGTACGTCCACGTCCGGGACGGCGTCGAGACGCGGCTCGGCTCGAAGAGCACGATCGACCTCGTGCCGGGCGACGTGATCAGCGTCCGCAGCTGCGGCGGCGGCGGCTACGGCCCGCCGGAGGAGCGCGACCCCGAGCGCGTCCTGCGCGACGTCCGCGAGGGCAAGGTCAGCGCGCGGCGCGCGCTGGACGAGTACCGCGTGGTCGTCTCGGGGGACGGCCTCGACCTGGCCGCAACGACCGAGCTGAGGAGGAGCATCGCGTGAGCGTTCGTCTGGCGATCGACATCGGAGGCACGTTCACCGACGCAACGCTGATCGACGAGGAGACGGGCGAGGTGGCGATCGCGAAGGTCCTGACGACGCCGGCCGACCCCTCCGAGGGCTTCATGCAGGCGGCCGACCGGGCCCTCGCGGAGGGCGGCGTCGCCGCAGGGGACGTGACGTTCGTCGTGCACGCGACGACCGTGGCGACGAACGCGATCATCGAGGGCAAGATCGCGCGGAGCGGCTTCGTCACGACCGACGGGTTCCGCGACCTGCTCGAGATCGCGCGCCAGGTACGGCCCACGCTCTACGACACGCAGTTCGAGAAGGCGCCGCCGCTCGTGCCGCGCGACCGCGCGGTCGTCGTCGGCGAGCGGCTCGGCCCGAGGGGCGAGGTGCTGCGACCGCTGGACGACGGCTCCGTCCGCGAGGCCGCGGCGATCCTCCGGCGCGAGCGCGCCGAGTCGGTCGCGGTCTGCCTGCTCCATGCCTACGTGAACCCCGAGCACGAGCGCCGCGTGGGCGAGATCCTCGCCGAGGAGCTGCCCGGCGTGCCGGTCTCGCTCTCGTCCGAGGTCGCGCCCGAGTTCCGCGAGTACCTCCGCGCGTCGACGACCGTCATCAACGCGGTGATCCGGCCGGTCGTCGAGCGCTACCTGCAGCGGATCGAGACGCGGCTCTCCGACGCCGGGGTCCGGGCGAAGCTGCTCGTGATGCAGTCGAGCGGCGGCATCTTCGGCTCGGACGCCGCGGCGGTCCGCCCCGTGTTCATGGTCGAGTCGGGCCCCGCGGCGGGCGTGATCGCCTCGGCCCACCTCGGGGAGACGCTCGGCATGCGCGACATCCTCTCGTTCGACATGGGCGGGACGACGGCGAAGGTCGGCCTCATCCAGGACGGCCGCCCGTCGGTCACGAAGGACTACAACGTCGGCGGCCACGCGGGGGCCGGGATCGGCGGCATGTCGCTCTCGGGGTACCCCGTGCGGACGCCGGTCGTCGACCTCGTCGAGATCGGCGCCGGGGGCGGCTCGATCGCCTGGGTCGACTCCGGCGGGCTGCTCCGCGTCGGCCCGCAGAGCGCGGGCGCCGACCCGGGCCCCGTCTGCTACCGGCGCGGCGGCGTCGAGCCGACCGTGACCGACGCGAACGTCGTCCTCGGCCGCCTCAACCCGACGTACTTCCTCGGGGGCGAGATCGGACTCGACGTCGAGGGCGCCGCCCGGGCGATCGAGGAGCGCTGCGCGACGCCGCTCGGGCTCACCCTGACGGAGGCGGCGAACGGGATCGTCGAGATCGCGAACGCGGCGATGGTCAACGCGCTCAACCTCATCTCCGTGCAGCGGGGCTACGACCCACGCGACTTCGTCCTCGTCGGCTTCGGCGGCGCAGGCCCGGTGCACGCGAACGCGCTCGCGCGCGACGCCGAGATGCCGAGGCTGCTCGTCCCGCGCAGCCCCGGGATCTTCTCCGCGACGGGGCTCCTGACCACCGACCTCAAGCGCGACACGGCGACGACGATCATGCAGCGGCTCGACGAGCTCGACGGCGACGAGGTGGCGGCGGCCTTCGCCCGGCTCGAGGCGGACGGCCGCGCCGAGCTCGAGCGGGAAGGGCTCGTCGGCGACGCCGTCGAGTTTCTCCGCCAGGTCGACCTCCGCTACGTGGGGCAGAGCTTCGAGCTGACGATCCCGGCCGGCGACGGCCTCCTCGAGCGGTTCCACGCCGAGCACCACCGCACCTACGGGTTCAGCGCGCCCGACGAGCCCGTCGAGGCCGTCAGCCTGCGCCTGACGAGCGTCGGCCGGATCGCGAAGCCGCCGCCGAGACGGCTCGAGGCAGGCGCGGACCCGGAGCCGAAGGAGCGCCGGCCCGTCTACTTCGCCGAGGCGGGGGACTACGTCGACTGCCCGATCTACGACCGCTACGCGCTCGCCGCCGGGGCGGCGTTCTCGGGACCCGCGGTCGTGGAGGAGTTCGACTCGACGACGGTCGTGCATCCAGGCTTCGGCCTCCGCGTCGACGACGTCGGGAACCTGGTCATCGAGAAGGAGGCTTCGTGAGACCTGCTGAGCTCGATCCCCGCTCCACGCCCACCGCGAACGCCGGCCGCGCCAGCGGCCGCTTCAGGGGTGTTCGCGAGCCCGAATCTGCTCCGGCAGATTCGGGATCTGCGGTGCAGAGATGAGCACGTACGGGATCGTCGAGTCGAAGAACGTGATGGTGCCGATGCGGGACGGCGTCCGGCTCGCGTTCGACATCTTCCGGCCCGCCCGCGACGGCGACTTCGTCGACGGCCGCTTCCCGACGATCATGCTCCACACCCCGTACGACAAGACCGACAAGCGCTACACCGAGATCGCGGACTTCTTCGTCCCGAGGGGCTACAACGTCGTCCTCGTCGACCTGCGCGACCGCTACCGCTCCGAGGCGTCCGGCGTCTACTTCCACGCGGCCACGCCGCACACCGGGCGCGACGGCTACGACATCTGCGAGTGGATCGCCGCCCGGCCGTGGTCGAACGGCCGCATCGGCACCGTCGGCAGCTCGTACGGCGCCATCACGCAGGTGCGGACGGCGCTCGAGGCCCCGCCCCACCTGACGGCGATCTGGCCGGACGTCGTCCCGACGAACAGCTTCCAGAACCAGTGCCGGGAGGGCGGCGCCATGCAGGGTCACATGTTCTGGGCGCTCTTCATCCACGCGCAGGACGCCCAGGACATCGCCGACGACCCGAAGAAGCAGCAGGACGTCTGGAACGACCTCCGCGACCTCCGGCAGCTCTTCGCGGCGACCCCGTGGCAGCGCGGCCAGACGGCGCTCCGGCACGTGCCCCCGCTCGAGGAGACGCTGATCGACTACTACACCCGGGGCGCGTACGACGAGTACTGGAGCCGGATCGAGCACGACTACACGCGCCACTGGGAGCAGCACGCCGACATCCCCGGCACGTTCTCGACGGGCTGGTACGACCCGTTCCCCGCCGCGGACTCGGAGTACTTCGCCGCCATGGCGGCGAAGAACGCGGCGCCGCAGCGGCTCGTGATCGGGCCCTGGAGCCACGTCGGCATGCGCGGCGACTCGACCTTCTGCCACGACGTCGACTTCGGGCCGCAGAGCGTCTGGGGCGTGCAGCGCTACTTCGAGGAGCAGCTCGAGTTCTTCGGGCGCTGGCTGCCCGACGACGGCGCCGGCCAGCCAAGCGGCGAGGCCCCGGTGCGGATCTTCGTGATGGGCGGCGGCAGCGGCCGCCGGACGGCCGAGGGCAAGCTCGACCACGGCGGCGCGTGGCGCGACGAGTGGGAGTGGCCGCTCGCGCGCCGGGTCGAGACGCCGTACTACCTCCACGCCGACGGCTCGCTCTCGACGGAGCGGCCGGAGGCGGGCGCCGAGCCGCGGCGCTTCACGTTCGACCCTGCCCACCCGGTCCCCACGATCGGCGGCCTCTACTGCGCCGTCGGAGAGCTCCCCGCGGGCGGCGCCGGGATGGAGCAGGCGTGGTCGCGCTTCCTGAGCCCCGTGCTGCGCCTCCGCGACGTGCTGACGCCCGGCCCGGCCGACCAGAAGGAGACGCCCGCGTTCTTCGGCTCGCAGGAGCCCTACCCGCGGCTCTCCGAGCGGCCCGACGTCCTCGTCTTCCGGACCGAGCCGCTCACCGAGCCGGTCGAGGTCACGGGGCCGATGACCGTCCACCTCTGGGTCTCCTCGAGCGCGCTCGACACCGACTTCACGGCGAAGCTCGTCGACGTGCACCCCGCGAACGACGACTATCCCGAGGGCTACGACATGCTGTTGAACGACTCCGTGATCCGCTGCCGCTTCCGCGAGGGGTTCGAGCGCGAGGTGCCGCTCGAGCCCGGCGTGCCGGTGCCCGTGACGATCACGCTGCCGCCGACGAGCAACCTCTTCGACACGGGCCACCGCATCCGCGTCGACGTCTCGTCGTCGAACTGGCCCAGGCTCGACGTCAACCCGAACACGGGCGAGCCGATCGGGCGTCACACGCACCAGGTCGTGGCCGAGCAGGCCGTGTACGCCGACGCAGACCGCCCCTCGCACATCGTCCTGCCGGTGATCCCACGCGCCGAGTGAGCGGCCTCGACTGGTGCGCGGTGCCCGAGGGCCCGTTCGCCATGGGCAGCGACGCGGGCGGCGGCCCGGCGACGGACCCGGACGAGGCCCCGCGGCACCGGGTCGCTTGCCCGGGCTTCCGCCTCGGGCGGACGCCGGTGACGAACGCCGAGTACCGCCGCTTCGTCGACGCGACGTCCAGGCCACCGCCCTCCCACTGGCCCGCGGGCGCGATCCCCGACGGGCGGGAGTCGCATCCCGTGACCTACGTGTCGTGGGCCGACGCCGCGGCGTTCTGCGGCTGGGCCGGGGGCTTCCTGCCGAGCGAGGCGCAGTGGGAGCGGGCCGCCCGCGGCGACGACGCGCGCGCCTGGCCGTGGGGCGACGAGCCGCCGACGCCGGAGCGCGCGGTCTTCGGTGGGACCGACACGGCCCCCGTCGGGACGGCGCCGGGCGGCGCGAGCCCGTTCGGCGCGCTCGACCTCGCAGGCAACGTGTGGGAGTGGACGGCGAGCGCGCTGCGCGCGTACCCGTACGTCGCGGACGACGGCCGGGAGGACGCCGCGTCGGACGAGCCACGCGTCGTTCGCGGCGGCTCGTTCATCCACGGCGCCGGCGAGATCCGGTGCTCCTACCGGCACGGGATGCTGCCCGGCACGGTCGACCACTACGTCGGCCTTCGGCTCGCCGCGGAGCCGGACGCCCGGCTCGCGCCCGGCCTCGACCTCGTCGACGTGCGGGCGGGCGACGTGGTGCTCGGGAACGAGCCGACGAGGCTCGGCGCACCGGACGAGGCGCCTCTGCACGACGTCGACGTGGCGGCCGTGTCGCTCTCCGTGACCCCCGTCACGAACCGGCAGTACGACGCGTTCGTGCGCGACGCCGCGCACCCGGCGCCGGCGCACTGGCCGGGCGGGGAGCTGCCCGACGCGATCGCGCTCCACCCTGTCACCTACGTCGACTGGCACGACGCCGAGGCGTTCTGCCGGTGGGCAGGCGGCCGGTTGCCGACCGAGGCCGAGTGGGAGAAGGCGGCGCGCGGCCCGGACGGCCGGGCGTTCCCCTGGGGGGACGAGGCGCCGGGCGGTCGCGCGAGCTACGGCGCCGGGACGAAGCACGGGTCGACGAGCCCCGCCGGCGCCTTCCCGGGCGGCGCGAGCCCGTACGGGGCGCTCGACATGGCCGGCAACGTCTGGGAGTGGGTGAGCAGCCTCCACGCCCCCTATCCCTACGACGCCACGGACGGCCGCGAGGACCCACGCTCCGGCGGGCCCCGCGTGCTCCGGGGCGGCTCGTACGCCAGCCCGACCGGGCACAACCTCCGGTGTGCCGCCCGCAGCCGGAGCGCCCCCGGGCGCCGCTCGCCGCACATCGGCTTCCGGGTGGCGAGGGCCGCGTCGTGAGCGGCGCGCTGCCGACGTACGACGAGCTGCGCGCGAGGCACCGCTGGACCCTGCCGCCGGTCCTCAACCTCGGCGTCGAGG
>DASTKY010000324.1:0-3112 GCA_035715495.1 Gaiella sp.
GGAGGTCGACGGGCGCCGCGACGAGCGGGGCCGCCTGAGCGGCGGCTGGAAGGCCGCCGACACGGAAGCGGTGGTCGAGTACCTCGGCGCGCCGGCGCCCGGCACGGTCCTCTGTCTCGTCGCGGAGGAGCTGAAGCGCGACTCCGCGCTCGCGAAGGCGTGTCAGAAGGTCGGGGACGTCCTCGTCTGGGAGGTCGACCGCAGGAAGCTCTGGGAGTGGGTCGCGCGCAGCTTCGCCGACCGCGGCGTGAAGGTGGAGCGCGACGCCTGCGAAGTGCTCGTCGACCTCGTCGGCGAGGACAAGCTCGCGCTCGCGCTCGAGATCGACAAGCTCGCGATCTGGGCCGACGGCGAGCCGGTCGGGGTGGACGAGGTGAGGCGCCTCGCGATCCCCGTCGCCGAGGTCCCGCCCTGGGAGCTGACCGACGCGTGGGGCCGCCACGACATCGGCGCCGCGCTCGCCGCGATGGACGCGATGCTCGACGGCAGTGCGCGGCCCGCCCGAGACGGCGCCGCGGCGCTCGGCGGCCTCCTGGGCGGCCACCTCGGCAAGCTGACGCGGATGAAGGCGCTGCTCGAGAGCGGCGTGCCGCCGAAGGACGCCGCCGCCAAGCTCGGCATGAAGCCCTTCCCGGGACAGAAGCTCGCGCGCCAGGCGGAGGAGTTCTCGGTCGAGGAGCTGCGCGACGCGACGCTCCGGCTCGCGCACCTCGACCACGCGCTGAAGGGTGGAAGCAGGCTCGCGCCCGAGCTCGAGCTCCAGCTCGCCGTGGCAGACGTCGCGCGCGAGCCGCGCTAGTTCCTTGTCCGCCAAGCGGGATTCCGCAGGCGCGGAATCCCGCGGCTTGATCCTCGCCTGGGCGAGGGCACACCCCTGAAGGCGCCCGCTGTCGCGGTCGCAACTGCCTCGAACGACCAGAGCTGAGAGCGGTTCGCGCGCCGGGGCTACTCGGCCGCGGCGGGGCGGATCGCGCGGGCGGCCTGCGACTTCTTGCGCGCGGCCGTGTTCTTGTGGAGCGCGCCGCGAGCGGCAGCCTTGTCGATCGTCCGGACGAGCTCGCGATGCTCGGCGGCGGCCGCCGCCTCGTCGCCGTCCGCGACCGCGGTCTCGAGCCGCTTCGCGAGCGTCTTGATCGTCGAGCGGTAGCGGAGGTTCTCGAGCCGCTGCCGCGTCGCGATGCCGACGCGCTTCTTCTGCTGCTTGATGTTCGCCATACGTGAGATTGCCCGTGCGGACTGGCCGCCGGGCCGCGTGATGGTAGCAGAGGGCACTCCGGCGTTTGCACGAAACTCCGGGGGATGGTCGAGTCGGCGTCCGACCCAACGCACGCGGACGAGCGCGCCCACCGGCGACGCCTCGCGCGCTCGACGGCGATCTTCGGCGCCGCCACCGGGCTCTCGCGCGTGCTCGGTCTCGTCCGCGAGATGGTCGCCGCCTACTCGTTCGGCGCGGCGGGCCGGATCAACGCCTTCACGGTCGCGTTCCAGATCCCGAACCTCGTCCGGGCGCTCGTCGCGGACACCGCCCTCTCCGGCGCCTTCGTCCCGGTCTTCAGCGAGCTCCTCGAGAAGGGCGAGCGGCTTCGGGCCTGGCGCGTCGCCTCGACGATCTTCTGGCTCGTCCTTCTCTTCACGACCGGACTGACGGCGATCTTCGTCCTCGCGGCGCCCCTCGTCGTGGAGCTCTTCGGAGACCCGGGCGGCGACTTCGACCTCGCCGTCGGGCTCTCGCGCGTGCTCTTCCCGATCGTCATCCTGCTCGGACTCTCCGGGATCGTGGTCGGGATCCTGAACGCGTACGACCACTTCACGGTCCCGGCGCTGACGCCGGTCGCGTGGAACCTGGTGATCATCGCCGGCCTCGTCCTCGGCGTCCCCCAGGCGGGCAGCGAGGACGCCGAGCTCTACGTCTACGCCGGCTCGATCGTGATCGCGACGCTCGTCCAGTTCCTGTTGCCGCTCCCGTGGCTGCGAGGCCTGGACGGTCGCCTGCGGATCGCCTTCGACTGGCGCGACCCGGCGGTCTTCCGCTTCCTCGTCCTGATGCTCCCGGTGACGCTGACGCTCGGCCTGATCAACGTCTCGACGGTGATCGGGACGATCTTCGCGTCGCGCCTGATCGACCCCGAGCTGGCGCCGCGGGCGATCGACCTCGCGTTCCGCCTCTACATGCTGCCGCAGGGCATCTTCTCCGTCGCCGTCGCCACGGTGCTCTTCCCGACGCTGTCGCGCCTCGCCGCGCGAGGCGACCGCGGGGGCTTCGCCCGAACGCTCGACGCGGGGATCCGGCAGATCGGGTTCCTGCTGATCCCGGCGGGTCTCGTCGCGGCGGCGCTCGCCGAGCCGATCACCCGGCTCGTCTACCAGCGGGGGGAGTTCGCGCCCGACCAGACGCCCGTCGTCGCCGGCGCGCTCGCGGCGTTCGCCGTCGGGCTCGTCTTCAACGGCTGGATGCTGCTCCTCAATCGCGCCTTCTACGGGATGCAGTCGAACTGGATCCCCACGTACGTCGCGCTCGGCAACCTCGCGCTCAACGTCGCGCTGTTCGCGGCCTTCTACCCGCTCGGGGTCTGGGGGCTGCCGCTGGCGACGTCGCTCTCGAACCTCGCGGGGGCGGTCGTCCTCTTCGCGCTCATCCAGCGCCGGGGGATCGGCGTCGAGCGCGGCCCGACGGTGACCGCGATCCTCCGGATCCTCGTCGCGGCCGTCGGAGCGACGGGCGCGGCGACGCTCGTCTGGTGGGGGCTCGACGAGGCGCTCGGGCGCTCGCTCCTCGCGCAGATCGTCTCGCTGGGGCTCGGTCTCGCGAGCGGGACGGCGGCCTACCTCGGGGCGTGCCGGGTCGTCGGCGTCCGCGAGCTCGGCACGCTCTTCGCCCTGCGCCGCGGCGTGGACGGCTAGGAGGGCCTGGCGAAACAGCCGCTGTGCCGCCAGGGGAGCGCCGGATCGCCGTCAGGCGGCGTCCTCGGTCGCGTCCATATCCATTGGATACGGACGCTCCCTGCGTCCTTGCCTGACGGCGACCGGCGGCACCCTGGCGACGAGGGCCGTTCCGCCAAGCCCTCCTAGTCCACCACCTCGATCTCGAGCGCCGCGGCGAACACCCCGGCGT
>DASTKY010000325.1:0-7305 GCA_035715495.1 Gaiella sp.
GAGGACGAGCGGCACGGCGACCGCCCGCCGGGCGGGCACGAACGCGGCGAGCGCCGCCAGGGCGAGCGCGGCGACGAGCACGGTGACCCGGTAGGAGCCGCCGAGCAGGTGCGCGTTCGCCGTCCAGAGCGGGATCAGGCCGAACGAGTCCGACTTCGCGGGCTCGCCGATGAACCGGGTGTACGGGAAGGCGACGACGAGCCCGACGGCGACCAGCGTGCCGACGACGAGCGGGACGCGCGGCCGCGGCGCGCCGATCGCGACCCAGCCGAGCACCGCGACGAGGACGAGCGGCGCGAGGAAGAACAGGTAGCGGTCCTGCACGCGGTCGGACGCGAACCGGCTCGCGAAGGCCCCGACGACGAGGGTCGAGGTCGCGACGAGCGCCAGCGTCGCGGCCACGTGCTCGCGGAGGCGGGCCGGGAGCTGCGGGCCGATCGCGACGAGGACGACGAGGACGATCACCGGGATCACGGCGACGTAGAGCGTCAGCTCCTCGACGTGCCAGAGCCAGAACCGCAGGACGTCCCCCACGTCGTAGCCGCCCTCGCCGACGACGCTGTAGGCGCCGAGCAGGTCGGAGAGCGACCGGCCCCGCGCGAGCTGGCCGACGACGACGAGCCCGGCGAGCGCGGCGACCGCGCCGAGCAGCGGGGCGAACGGGCGGAGGAGCCGCCGGTCGCGCGCGACCAGCGCGAGGACGAAGGGCGCGAGCACGACCGCCGCGAGGAACCCGAGCGCCTGCGAGCGCGTCGCGAGGGCCGCGCCGAGCGCGACCGCGAGAAGCGCGACGCGGCGCCACGACGGCATCTCGAGCACCCGCACGAGCGCCCATGCGACGACGAGCGCGACCGGGTAGAAGAGGTTCTCGGTCACGATGGTCGCCGTGTAGGCGAGCGACGGGAGGGCCACCGCGAGCACCGCGGCGAGGAGCGCGAGCCACCGCCCGCCGACCCGCCGGGCGAGAAGCCAGGCGGGCACCGCGGCGAGCGACATGACGAGCGCGTTGAGCGCCTTCGCGAGCCCGTACGCGGACGGCAGGACGTCCGTCAGCCACGTGACGGGCGCGAGGAGGGCCGGGTAGAGCAGGCTGTAGCCGCTCGTCGGCACGCCGCGGACGGCATACGAGCCCGTGTCCGCGAGGCTCCGCGCGAGCTCCCAGTAGATGAGCTCGTCGACGAAGACGAACGGGGCGGGCATCCCGCGGGCGAGCCAGGCGCGGACGAGGGTCGAGACGACGACGATCGCGGTGAGCCAGGCCCAGTCGGGGATGCGCGCGAGGCGCCGTGCGAGCTCAGGCACCGAGGTCGACCTCGGAGAGACGCCTGGCGATCTCCGAGGCCTCTGGCGAGCCGGGCGCGATCCCGACCTCCGCCGCGGCGCCGCTCACCTCCCGCAGCACGCCGTCGGCGACGCCGGGCCCGCCCGCCGCGAGCTCGAACGCCGCCGCCTGCAGCTCCGCCACCCGCGCGAGGTCGTGCGGCCCCTCGGCGAGCCGGCGCGCGGCGGCGCCCATCGACGCGCGGAGGTCGGGACGCTCGGCGAGCAGCCGGAGCGCCGCGGTCAGCTCGTCCACCTCCCGGTCGCCGACGGGCACCTTCAGGGCGACGTCGCCGGGGAGCTCCGAGAACCAGCCCGCGTCGGTGACGACGAGCGGCTTGCCGAGCGTGAGCGCCCGGATCGCCGTGCCGGAGGTCTCGCCCATCGTCGGCGAGCGGAGGCCGACGTGGACGTCGCAGGCCGCCATCAGCGACCAGAGCCGCCGCTCGTCGACGTACCCCTCGCGGATCAGCCCCTCGCCGTCGAGGCCGAGCCGCTGGAGCCGCCGGTCGAGGTCGAACCCGGGCGACGTCGCGCCGACGAGCAGTAGGCGCGCCCCGGGCCGCTCGCGCCGCAGCCGGGCGAACGCCTCGAGGAGCTGCGGCACGCGCTTGCTCGCGTTGACGTTGCCGAACGCCCCGACGAGGGGGTCGCCGGAGAGCTCGGCGGGCGCGACGTCGGGAACCGGCCAGGCGGGATGCGGGACGTGCGAGACCGGCCTCTCGAAGCCCGTCGCGCGGGCGCGGTCGGCGAC
Source organism: Gaiella sp. (assembly GCA_035715495.1). Classification (GTDB taxonomy): domain Bacteria; phylum Actinomycetota; class Thermoleophilia; order Gaiellales; family Gaiellaceae; genus Gaiella. The sequence goes on from DASTKY010000325.1 coordinate 2,075, forward strand.
GTAGCGCGAGTGCACGACGACGGCGGTCGCGAGCCCGAGCACCTCCCCCGTGAGCGGGAAGTCCTCCGGCCGGGCCTCCCAGAGCGGCGGCAGCCGCTTGTCGAGCACGCCGTGGCCGAGGAGGCGCCCCACGACGCCGTGCTCCCGCTCCATCGCGTCGAGGTAGCCGTGACCGTCGCCGCGCCCGATCGTGACGCCGGCGACCAGGTGGTGCAGGACGAAGTCGTGGAGGACGACGAGCCCCGGCGTACGGCGCAGGGCGTCGAGGATCCACCCGTGCGCGTCCGGGTCGTTGCCGATGTGGTAGACGGCGAGGTCGGTGCCGCGCGGGGGCCGCTTCGCCTTCCGCCGCACGATCTCGAGGTCCACGTGCTCGCGCAGCGCGGGCACGAGGAGCCCCGAGTAGTCGGCGATCCCGGAGCTCTCGGGCGGCATCGGCGAGAAGTAGGCGACCTTCACGAGAGCAGCCTCGCGATCGCGCGGTCCCACGTCACCTGGTCGGCGAGCGCCTTCCCCGCCGCCCCGAAGGACGCCGCCTCGGTCTCGTGCGCGCGGAGCCACGCGGCCGCGCTGGCGACCGCCGTCGCCTCGGGCGCGACGACGAGCCCCGTGCGCCGGTCGTGGACGACGTCGAGCGGTCCGCCGGCGTCGGTGGTCGTGATCACCGGCTTCCCGGAGAGGAACGCCTCGTACGGCCCCATCCCGAAGTCCTCGTCGACGGGCGCGTAGAAGACCGCCGAGCACGTCGCGTAGAGCTCGGCGAGCCGCTCGGCGGCGACGCGTCCCTCGAACCGCGCCCGGCCGTCGAGGCCGCGTTCGCGGGCCAGCTCCTCGAGGCGGCCGCGGTCGGGCCCGTCCGACGCGATCACCGCGTGGAGCGACGGGTCGAGCGCGAGGGCCTCGAGCAGCAGGTCGATCCGCTTCGCGCGGTCGAGGCGGCTCGCCGAGAGGACGAAGCCCTCGCCGGGCGCGCTGCGGTACGGCAGCCGCTGCGGCGGGTGCGGGAGCACCTCCGCGACGAGCCCCGTCGACCGCTCGAGCCGGCCGGCGACGTTCGCCGACGTCGCGAAGAGCCGCGTCGCCTCGCCGAGGGCGGTGCGGTCGAGCTCCTGCACGCGGCGGCGGAGCGCCCGGTCCTCGGGCGACGGCCCGAACTGCCCGAGGTCGGTCCCGTCCAGCTCGTACGCCTGGCGGAACTGGTGGACGAGCCAGACCCGCTTCTCGCGGTGCCGCACGACGTACGACGGGAACTTCGTCGCGACGACGAGGTCGATGCGGCGGCCGTCGGCCTCCTCGAGGTCGAGCAGCCGCCAGAGGAACGCCTGGGTGAGGACCCGCTCGCCCGGATACCACTTGAAGGGGATCGAGAGGAGGTCGGCCTCGTGGCCTCGCGTGCGGAGCTCGTCCACCAGCTCGTCGGTGAAGATCTCGACGCCGCCGCGCGCGAACGGCACCTGGGGGCGCAGGACCGCGATCCGCACGGGACGGTCTAGTGCTTCTCCGCCTCGCGGAGAAGCACCAGCTCCGACTCGAGCTGCGCGACGCGCGCCTCGAGGTCGTCGACGAGCCGGAGGGCGGCGGCGTTGAAGGACCGCTGGTCGTAGGCCAGCGGCTCGACGTACCAGCGCATCAGCTTGCGGAGGACGGCCTTGACCGGCGTCCCGAGACCGCCGCGAAAGCCGGGGCGCAGCCGGAGCGGCCGGTCGGCCGAGACCGGCCAGAGCCGCTCGGCCTCGGCGCGGGCCGCGTGTCGGTCCTCGGGGCCGCCGCCCGCGCCCGGATCGGCGCCCGAGCGCCGGATCTCCTCGCGCAACGAGGCGAACAGCGCCTCGACGTCGACCTCCTCGGCCGACGGAAAGCCGTTGTCCGTCGCCTCGTCCGGCACGGCCGCAAAGTGTAGCCCCGGCCCCGGCCTATCTAGCATCGGCGCGTGCGCGTCGCGCTTCCGCTCCTCACGCTCGTCCCCGGACTCTCCGGCGGGAGCGAGACGTACGCCCGCGCGCTCTGCGGCGCCCTCGCCCGCGTCGGGGCGCACGAGTACGCCGCGCTCGTCCCCACCCTCGCGCCCGACGCGGCGGACGGGCTCCCGACGGAGGTCGCGACCGGCTACCGGGCGTCCACGACGATCCCCGGCCGCCTGGCGGCGATGGGTCGCGCCGCGGCGCGACCCGGCGCGCTCCGCGCGTGGGCCGACCGCGCGGACGTCGTCCACTACCCGCTCACCGTCCCGCTCCCGGGCACCACGCGGCCGACGGTGCTGACGCTCCTCGACGTGCAGCACCTCGACCTCCCGCAGCTCTTCCCGCGGGGCGAGCGGCTGTTCCGGCGCCTCGCGTACGACCGCGCGGCCGCGCGCGCCGCGCAGGTGATCGTGATCAGCGACTGGGTGCGGGGCCGCGTCGTCGACCGGCTCGGCCTCGATCCCGAGCGCGTCCACGCCGTCCACCTGGCGGTCGACCACGTCCGGTTCACCCCGTCGCCCTCGGTCGCCCGCGAGCCGTTCCTCCTCTACCCCGCGCGCCCGTGGCCGCACAAGAACCACGCGACGCTGTACGCGGCGTTCGCGCGGCTCCGGCACGAGCGGCCCGAGCTGCGGCTCGTCCTGACCGGCGCCGGCCACGACCCGTCGAGCCTGCCGCCGGGGGTCGAGGCACTCGGCGACGTGCCGGTCGAGGCCCGCGTCGACCTCTACCGCCGCGCCGCCGCGACCGTCGTCCCGAGCCTCTACGAGGGCTTCGGGCTGCCACCGCTCGAGGCGATGGCGTGCGGCTGCCCGGTGGCCGTCTCGAGCGCCGGCTCGCTGCCGGAGGTCGTCGGCGACGCCGCCGTCCGCTTCGACCCGCACGACCCGGACGCGATCGCGACGGGCGTCGTCGAGGCGCTCGCCCGCTCGGCCGAGCTGACGAGCCTCGGGATCGCCCGCGCGGCCCGGTTCACCTGGGAGGCGACGGCCCGGGCGCACGACCGGGTCTACGAGCTCGCGCGGTCCGCCTGAAGCCGCTCGAGGTCGGCGCGGACGAGGAGCGCGACGAGCTCCGCGAAGTCCACCCCCGGCCGCCAGCCGAGCGTCTCCCGCGCCTTCGTGGCGTCGCCGACGAGGTCGTGCAGCTCCGCGCGGCCACGGAAGAGCGCCGGGTCGGTCCGCACGTGGTCCCGCCAGTCCAGCCCGACCGTCTCGAAGGCACAGGCGACGAGCTCCTCGACGCTGTGCGAGACGCCCGTCGCGACGATGTAGTCGCCGGGCTCGTCGTGTTGGAGCATGAGCCACATCGCGCGGACGTAGTCGCCCGCGTAGCCCCAGTCGCGGCGGGCGGAGAGGTCGCCGAGCACGAGCTCGTGCTCGAGGCCGAGCGAGATCGCGGCCGCCGCCCGCGACACCTTGCGTGGAAGGAAGTCGACCGGCCGGAGCGGCGACTCGTGGTTGTAGAGGATCCCGCAGCACGTGAACATGCCGTAGCGCCGTCGGTAGCTCGCGGAGATGAAGTGCGCGTAGGCCTTGGCGACCCCGTACGGGGTCAGCGGGCTCGGCGCCGTCGCCTCCGTCTGCGGCGTCTCGCGCGGCTCGCCGAAGATCTCGCTGGACGACGCCTGATAGAAGCGGATCGACGGATCGACTTCGCGGATCGCCTCGAGCATCGACGTCGCGCCGACCGCCGCGAACTCCGCCGTCAGGATCGGCTCGTCCCAGGAGCGCGGCACGAAGGACGGCGCGGCGAGGTTGTAGACCTCCGACGGACGGGTCTCGCGGAGGGCAGCGGCGAGGGACGCGCGGTCGAGCAGGTTCGCCGGCACGAGGCGGACCCGCCCCTCGAGCGGGGCCAGCGCCTCCGCGTACGCGGCGGGCTCGCGGCGCACGACGCCCGCGACTTCATAGCCCTGCTCGAGCAGGAGCCGCGCGAGGAGCGAGCCGTCCTGCCCGCCCACGCCCGTGACGAGCGCCGTGCGCCCCTCGCTCACGGCGCCGCCGGCCTGGTCGCGACGGAGACGAGCTCGATCCCCGTGCCGCGCGCCTCGTACTCGAAGCCCGCCGCCCGGACGACGTCGCCGAGGTCCGGCCCGAAGTCGGTGTGGACGACCATGTCGGCCTTGCGCGTGACGAGCGCGAACGGCCCGCCGCCGCGCCCGTGGTGCTCCTCGGGCAGTCCGGCCCGCGACCGCGTCGCCTCGACGGACGGGTCGAGCGGGACGGTGAACACGTGGCGCCCGCCCGGGCGCAGCACGCGCAGGGTCTCGCGCAGGGCGAGGGCGGGGTCGGGCACGTGCTCGAGCGTCTCCGAGGTCAACACGAGGTCGAAGCTCTCATCCGCCCAGGAGAGTGCCTGGATGTCCTCCTCCGGGTACTCGACGTGCACGAGTCCCGGCGCCTCGGCGAGCACGGCGTGCATCCGCCCGATGCTGTTGATCTCGGCGATCCGGAGCGCCCGGAAGCCGTCCTCGCGCACGAGCTCTGCGAGCGACGTAGCCCGCTCGGCGTAGAGCTCGACGAGCACCTCGGCGATCCGGCGCACCCGCAGGCTCGAGCCACAGTGCTCGCAGAACATGCTCTCGCGCTCCGCGAGCCCCGGCCCCCAGCGCCGCGCGAGCTCGGGCGCGAGCACCCAGCTCTGGCGCACCTGGCGGCCCTCCGCCCCGCACACGGCGCAGCGGCCGCGTCGGTCGTGCCGCCGGTCGCCCCACGGGCGGACGTGGAGGAGCAGCCAGAGACCCGGGTCGCGGCGGACGGAGACCACGGTCAGGCGCCCCGCGGCCCGAGCCGCCCGCTCGCCGCGTCGCGGAGCCCGTCGAGGACCGCGCGGAGCCCGGCGCGCCGCGAGCCCGACCGGAGGACCTGGACGCAGAACGCCGCCGCAGCCGCGGCGCGGCGGCGCAGCGTGCCCAGCCGGCCGAGCGGCGCGTACCGCTCCGCGACGACGAGGCCGTTCCGGAGCGCGTAGTAGACCGACGTGGGCGACGAGGCACCGCCCGACGCCGCCGAGACGCGGTGGTGGACGACGCTCGCGGGCACGACGAGGAGCTCGAGGCCCGCCCGGCGCGCGCGGACCGACCAGTCGACGTCCTCCGCGTACGCGAAGAGCGCGTCGTCGAGGAGGCCGACCCGGTCGAGCGCCGCGCGCGGGACGAGCATCGCGCCGCCGCAGGCGCGCCCCGTCGGATACGGCGCCGTCCCGACCGGGAGCGCGGGGCGCCCGTAGCCGGTGTGCCGCCCCTGGTGCCCGCGCCTCGGGTCGTAC
>DASTKY010000326.1:0-3544 GCA_035715495.1 Gaiella sp.
GAGCCGGGACCTCGCCTGGCTCGCGGTGCCGATCGCGGCCGTCTTCGTCGTCTTCGTGGCGGGGCTCGCGCTCACGGTCGCGTCCTTGAACGCGATCTTCCGCGACGTCGAGTTCGTCGTCACCGCGGCGCTCCTGCCGTGGTTCTTCCTGACGCCCGTGCTGTACCAGCTCGACGACCTGCCCGGCGCCGCGGAGCGCCCCTGGCTCGTCGACCTCCTCCACTGGGGCAACCCGGTGACGCCGGCGGTCGAGGCCTATCGCGCGCCGCTCTACGCGGGCGAGCTCCCGTCCGCGGGCGACGCGATCTACGTCTGCGTCGCCGCGGTCGTCGCGCTCGTCCTCGGCGCGGTCGTGTTCAACGCGGTGGACGACCGGATCGCCTCGGAAGCGTGACGACGGCGCGGCCCTCGAACAGCCCGCCCTCTCCCGCGTAGGCCGGCAGGCCGAGGTGCGTCGTCGGCTCGAGGCCGCCGACGAGCGACGGGAGCACGAGCGGCAGGTCGAAGCGGGGGTTCCGGCCCGCAGGCCCCCAGGCGCGGAGCGCGTCGCCGCCGAGCCGCCGCGCGAGCGCGCCGCCCTCCGGGCGCACGGCGGGGCCGACCGCCTGCCAGCCCTCGGCGTGCGCGTCGAGGAGGAGCCGCGACCAGTCGGGCGCCGGCCGGGCGCCGGGCACGAGGTGCGCGACGACGGTCGGCGCCTCGTCGACGAGCGGCTCCTCCTGCGCGGCGAGCGCCGCGGCGGTGGCCTCGTCGTTCCCGCCGTGGACGACGACCCCGAGCCGCCGCTCGTCGATCAGCGGCAGCACGTCCACCTCGAGGTCCCTGGTCGGGACACCCACCTCGGAGAGCCAGAAGCGGTGCTCCTCCACGAAGTCGAAGGCGAGGACGTACCGGCCGGGAGGGCGCACGCCGTCCACCGGGACCTCGAGCTCGAGGCTCGCGCCCGGCGGCACCGGGTGCGGGAACGCCGTGCGCACGCCGTCCCAGACGATCGCGTTCCCGCGGCGGTCGAGCCAGTGGTACGAGAGCTGGAGCCCGTCCGTGCCGCGCGAGCGCCAGGTCGCGCCCCCGGCGTTCTCGAGCACGACCCGCGCGGTCGTCCGCGCGCCCGCCCGCAGCGGCCCGAGCGTGACCTCCCGCCAGCGCGGTGCGAGCGGCTCCACGAGCCGAGTCTACGAACGTCCGCGGCTACGCTCCGTGCCGTGTCGGCACCGCTCCTCGTCCGCGCCGCGCGCCGCGAGCCCGTCGAGCGCACGCCCGTGTGGTTCATGCGCCAGGCGGGCCGCTCGCTGCCCGAGTACCGGGCGGTGCGCGAGCGCCACGCGTTCTTCGAGGTCGCGCACACGCCCGAGCTCTGCGCCGAGGTGACGCTCCAGCCCGTCCGCCGGCACGACGTGGACGCCGCCGTGCTCTTCGCGGACATCATGACGCCGGTGCTCGGGATGGGCATCGAGGTCGAGCTCCGCGAGGGCGTCGGCCCGATCGTCGACCGTCCGATCCGGACGGCGTCCGACGTCGCCCGCCTCCACGTGCCCGACCCGGACGAGGCGTTCGCGCCCGTCCTCGAGGCTGTGCGCCTCGTCCGCGACGAGCTCGACGCGGCCAAGGCCGTGATCGGCTTCTGCGGCGGCCCGTTCACGGTCGCGGGCTACCTCGTCGAGGGCCGCCCGAGCCGGGAGCTGCCCCGGACGAAGGCGCTGATGCTCTCCGAGCCGGCGACGTGGGACGCGCTGATGGAGAAGCTCGCCGACACGTTCGCCGCCTACGTCGCCGCGAAGGTCGCGGCCGGCGCCGACGTGATCCAGCTCTTCGACTCCTGGGTCGGGACGCTCTCGCCCGCCCTCTACCGCGAGCGGGTCGCCCCGTGGAGCGCGGCGATCCTCGCCGCCGTCGACGCGCCGACGATCCACTTCGGCACGGGCGCCGCCCACCTCGTCGACGAGCTCGCCGCCGCCGGCGGTGACGTGATCGGCCTCGATTGGCGCCGGCCGCTCGACGCGGGCTGGGCCGAGGTCCCGGACCGCGCGGTGCAGGGCAACCTCGACCCGGCGGTGCTCACGGCGCCGTGGGACGTCGTCGAGCGCGAGGCGCTGGACGTCCTCGCGCGGGCTGCCGGCCGGCCGGGCCACATCTTCAACCTCGGCCCCGGCGTCCTCCCGGAGACCGACCCGGAGACGCTGACCCGGCTCGCCGCGCTCGTTCGCGAGCGGACCGCGGTGACGGTGGCGGCATGAGCGCGCCGGCCGTGATCCTCATGGCGTACGGCTCGCCCGACCGCCTCGCCGACGTCCCGGCGTACTACGCCGACATCCGCGGCGGCCGGCCGGTCCGGCAGGAGCTGCTCGACGACCTCGTCGAGCGCTACCGCGGCCTCGGGATCGACGACTCCGACGCGCCCTCGCCGCTCAACGCGGTGACCGAGGCGACCCGCGCCGCGCTCGAGGCGGAGCTCGGGCTGCCGGTGCGGACGGGCATGCGCCACTGGGAGCCCCGCATCGCGACCGCGGTCGACGAGGCGCTCGCGGACGGTGCCGACCTCCTCGTCGGGCTCGTCCTCGCCCCGCACTACTCGTCGATGTCGATCGCGAAGTACGAGGCGCTCTTCGACGAGGCCGTGGCGGGTCGGGCCGAGACGCGGTTCGTGCGGCGGTGGGGCGCCGAGCCGGGCTTCGTCGACGCGCTCACCCGGCGCATCCGGGCGGTCGCAGGCGACCGCGAGCCCCACGTCGTCTTCACCGCCCATTCGCTGCCTGCGCGCATCCTCGACGCGGGAGACCCCTACCGCGACGAGCTGCTCGAGACCGCCGCGCTCGTCGCCGAGGCGGCGTCGGTCGCCGACTGGTCGTTCTCGTTCCAGAGCGAGTCGCAGACCGGCGAGCCGTGGCTCGGTCCGGACATCCTCGACCACCTCGACGCGCTCGCGGGGCAGGGCGTGACGGACGTGCTCGCCTGTCCGGTCGGCTTCGTCTCCGACCATCTCGAGATCCGCTGGGACCTCGACGTCGAGGCGGCCGACCGCGCGCGGGAGCTCGGGATGGGGTTCATCCGCATCGAGATGCCGAACGCCGATCCGGCCCTGATCGACGTGCTCGCCGGGATCGTCCGGCGCGAGCTCGCGGCCGTGGCCGCGTAGGCGATGCGGCCGGGCGAGATCCAGGTCGACGCCGTCTCGCGGCGGTTCGTCGTCCGCGCCCGCGAGACGCATACGCTGAAGGAGCTGCTCGTCGCGCGCGGCCGGACCGGAGCGCAGGAGGTGTGGGCGCTGCGCGACGTCTCGCTCGGCATCGCGCCCGGCGAGTCGGTCGGGCTCGTCGGCCGCAACGGGTCGGGCAAGTCGACGCTGCTCCGTCTGATCGCCGGGATCATCGCGCCGACCGAGGGACGCGTCGCCACCGGCGGCCGGATCGGCTCGCTGCTCGAGCTCGGCGCCGGCTTCCACCCCGACTTCAGCGGTCGCGAGAACGTCTTCCTGAACGGCGCCATCTACGGGCTCAAGAAGGCCGAGATTCGCGAGCGCTTCGACGAGATCGTTGCGTTCGCCGAG
>DASTKY010000327.1:0-3161 GCA_035715495.1 Gaiella sp.
CTCTTCACGTACCTCGCGACCGTCCGCCAGCCCGACGGGACGTTCCGCACGCTCGAGCTCGGCGACGCGCAGGCGCGCCGCGCGACCGTCCTCACGGCGACGCTGCCCCCTGCGGCCAGGGGCGGGCACCTCGTCTCGCTGACGCTGCGGCCGCCGCGGCTCAACGACCGCGGCGCGGACTCCGGGGTCGCGCTGCGCGGGGGCACCATCGTCCGGATCCCGGGCGTCGCCCTCGACGACTGGATCGGCCTCGGCGGCGTGGACGTGGCGCGCACGTCCCGCTCGGACGCGCTCGCCGTGCGCTACGCGGTGACCTACCAGCGTGTCGCCCGGCTCCGGCCCCGGCAGCCGACCGACGTGCGCCCGCCCGCGGCGGTCGTCACGCCGCGGCTGGGCGAGCTCGCAGGCGGCGCGGGCGGCACGCTGCCGCTGCGGATCGGCGGCGAGCCGGTCACCGTGCGCGTCGCGGGCGTCGTCGACCGGATCCCGGGGACGACCGGGGACGCCGTCGTGGTCGACGGGGAGGCGCTCCGCACCGCGGTCGACGCCGACGCGCCGGGGCGCGCGCCCGTCTCGGAGCTCTGGCTCCACGTCGCCGGCGGCGAGGACACGGCCGTCGAGGCCGCGCTCGCGCGCCCGCCGTTCGCGGTCCTCGCGACGACGTCGCGCGCACGGGCGGAGGCCGACGCGAGCCGCGACCCGCTCGCCCACGGGACGCTGCTCGCGCTCGGCGCGGCGGCGCTGGTCGCGCTCGCGCTCGCGGTCGCGGGGCTCGTGCTCGCCGTCCGGGCCGACCTGCGCGACGACCGGGGCGAGCTCGCGGACCTCGAGGCCCAGGGCGCCGCGCCGCGCCTCCTGCGCCGGACGGTCGTCGCGCGGGCGTCGATGCTCGCGGCGGTCGGCGTGGCGGGTGGCATCCTCGCCGGGGCGATCCTCGCCGTCCTGGTGACGCGCGTCGTCTCGGTCACGGCCCGGGCCGACGCGCCCGAGCCGCCGCTCGTGACGAGCGTCGACCCCGTGCTGCTCCTCGTCGGCGCGCTCGCTGCCGCGGCCGTCGCGGCGGCGCTCGTCGCGCTCACGACGCGCCGCGCCTTCGCGAGCCCGCGTGGGCCGGGTCGGATCGGGGGCGAGGCGTGAGCGGCGCCCTCGTCGAGCTGCGCGACGTCTTCGTCGTCCATCCCTCGGACGAGGGCGGGGTCGCCGCCCTCCAGGGTCTGACGCTGACGGTCGAGCACGGCGAGCTCTGCGTCGTGCTCGGCCCGAGCGGCGCCGGCAAGTCCACGCTCGTGCGCGTCGTCGCCGGCCTCGAACGGCCCTCGGCCGGCCGCGCGGTCGTCGACGGGCTCGACCTCGGCGCCGCGTCGCGCTCGGCGGTCGAGCGGCACCGGCGGCAGGTCGTCGGCTACGCCGACCAGCACTACTGGCGCTCGCTCGCCCCCGACCTGACGGCCGAGGAGCTCGTCGCGCGCCCGCTCGGCCTGCGCGGCACGGCCGAGCGCGAGCGGCTCGCCCGCGCGCGCATCCTGCTCGAGCGGGTCGGGCTCGGCGACCGGGCGGGCGCGGCGCCGGGCGAGCTCTCCGGGGGCGAGCAGCAGCGGATCGCGCTCTGCGCCGCGCTCTCCCACGGGCCGGCGCTGCTCGTCGCCGACGAGCCGACGGGCGAGCTCGACGAGACGACGGCGCGCAGCGTCCTCGACCTGCTCGCCGAGCTCGCGCGCGAGGAGGGCGCCGCCGCGCTGGTCGTCAGCCACGACCCCGCCTCGGCGGCGATCGCCGATCGCGTCGTCCACGTCCGCGACGGTCGCGTCGGCGAGGAGCGCCTCGCGGAGGAGGACACCGTCGTGATCGGCCGCGGCGGCTGGCTCCACGTCCCGGAGGGGACGCTCCGCGCCGCCGGAATCGGCGATCGCGCCTCCGTCCGGCTCGGCCCGGGCGTCGTCGAGCTGCGCCCCGTCGGCGGTCCGGCGCCGGAGGAGACCGCCTTCGCGACCCCGCCGACCGGCGCCGGCGCGCTCGTCGAGGCCCGCGGGGTCACGCGCCGATACGGAACCGAAACGGCGCTCCCGCGGCTCGACGCGACGTTCGCGCCCGGCACGCTGACGGCGGTCACCGGCCCCTCCGGCTCGGGCAAGTCGACGCTCCTGGCGCTCCTCGCCGGGCTCGACCTGCCCGACGAGGGCGAGGTGCTGATCGACGGGGTCTCGCTCTCGAGCCTCGACCGCGACCGCCGCGCGGCCTTCCGCGCCGAGCGGCTCGGCGTCGTGGGCCAGACGCCGGGCCTGTCGGGCGCGCTGACCCCGGTCGAGAACGTCGAGCTCGCGCTCGCGGTACGCGGCTACGAGGGTCCCGACGTGGTCGAACGCGCGCTCGACGCCCTCGCGGTGGTCGGGCTCGCGGAGCACGCCGGCCGGGCGGTCGACCGCCTCTCCGCCGGCGAGCGCGAGCGGGTCGCGCTCGCCCGGGCGATCGCCTCGCGCCCCTCCGTCCTCGTCGCGGACGAGCCGACGGCGCGGCTCGACAGCGTCACGACCTTCGCGATCGGCGGCCTGCTCGCCGACCTCGCGCGCGAGCACGGGACGACGGTGATCTGCGCGACGCACGACCCGCTGCTCGTCTCCCTCGCGGGTGCCGAGCTGCCGCTCGGGGTCGCGGGGCTACGATCGGCCTGATGGCGACCGCGACCGACACCCTCCACGTCCAGGGGATCCGCTGCGAGCGCTGCGTCATGCGCCTGGCGGCCGCCCTCGAGGGGACGCCGGGGCTGGAGCACGCCAACGCGAACCTGGTCGGCGACGTGACCCTCGCCTGGGACGAGGAGCTGACGAGCCGCGAGGCGCTGGTCCTGACCCTCGCGAACGCGGGCTTCCACGAGCGGCCCGCCGGGGAATAGCGGCGTGGCCGCGGGCGTTCTCCTCCCCGTGACGTGGATACGGTAGGCGCCGTGGGCGAGTCGCGCACGGACGAGCCGGACGAGGCCCGCCGGGTCGCGACGCTGGCTCGTGATCGCGTGCGCTTCGAGGAAGAGGCACTCGAGCTCGCCGACCAGGTCTACCGCGTCGCACGACGATTCGTACCGACACGCGAGGAAGCCGAGGATCTGGTGCAGGAGACGTACGCGAGGGCCTTCCGCAGCTGGCAGTCGTACACCCCCGGCACGAACC
>DASTKY010000328.1:0-9317 GCA_035715495.1 Gaiella sp.
CTCACACGCTCTCCCAAAGAACGTCGACGGGCGTCCCGTGCGTCGCGAACGCGTACATCACCGGCGCGTCGCGGGACATCATCCGGACACAGCCATGCGAGGCCGGATATGTCGGCACCGGCCAGTACTCGTGGAGCGCGAAGCCCCCGGTGAAGTAGCTCGCCCACGGCATCCACGTCGAGAACGGGATCGACCACGACATGCGCTCCTTGCGGTAGACGCGGAACGAGCCGGTCGGCGTCCTGCCGCCTGCGCCGGAGGAGATGTGGAACACGCGGACGACGCGGTTCGCGACGATCTCGAGCGCGACCTGGCGGCCGAGCTGCACCTCGACGCGGCTCCCCGGCCGGCGGAGCGCCGGCTCGGGCCGTGCGGAGCGGAGGAGGAGGCCGGTGACCGTGTCGTCGAGGACCCCGTCGCGCGGCAGCCCGTGCCATTTCTCGAACGCGAGCACGGCCGTCGACGTCTCGTCGCCCGGGCGGCCGGTGACGCCGCTCGGGGCCATGAAGCCCAGGTCGGCGAGGAGCTGCTGCGTCTCCCGCAGGGTCGGTGCGTGCCGGTCGGCGAGCGGCGCGCGCACGACACGGCGCAGGTCGTAGCCCGGGAAGAGGCCGATCGGGACGCCGCCCTCGATGCGGACGCGGACGCCCCGGACGCCCGGGACCGCGCGCAGGGTGCGCACGAGCTGGCCGACCCGCGAGTCGAGCGTCGCCTCGTCGCGGCCGCTCGCGAAGCGGGCGGCGAGGTCGACGGTGACGACCTGCCGCGCGATGCGGAGGTCGCGCAGCGCCGTGCCGGTCGGGATCGCGCTCCGGAGGCCGCGCGCGCGCTCACCGCGCGTGGGGCCGGCGAGCAGCGAGCGGACGAGGGCCGGCATCCCCGGCACCGTCCGCGCGACGGGGACGGGCTTCGCCTCCTGGAGGAACCAGACCTCGCGCGGGCCGGCGGCGGTGGCGGGGGCCGCGAGCACGAGCGCAGCGAGCGCGACGAGAACGGGCCTCACGCGACCGGACTTCCGTGCGTGACCGGCGTTTCCTGCCGTGACACCGCGCGGGCCGGGGCGGCCCCGGCGGATCGCTCAGCCGCCGCTCGTGCTGCGGACGACCACGACCGGGCACGGCGCCCGGTCGGAGACCTTCGCGGAGGTCGAGCCGAGGAGGGCCTGCGTGAGGCTGCCGCGCCCGCGGTTGCCCACCACGAGCAGGTCGGCGCCCTCCGCGGCCGCGAGCAGCGCCCCGGCGGGCTCCCCCTGCGCGAGCGAGACCGTGACCGCGTGATCCGGGCCGAGCACCGACGCGAGCTGCTCGCTCGCGACCAGCTGCGCGGCGTGTTCGCTCGCATCGAGCACGTCGCTCGACTCCGACCAGGCGAGCGGGACGAGCCCCGCGTCCGCCGGCGCGGCGACCGGCACGTAGGCCCACGCGTGGACGGCGACGACGTCGGCCCCGCGGAGCTCGCCCTCGGCGACCGCCCAGCGGAGCGCCGGCGTCGAGTCGTCGGTCCCGTCGATCCCCACCACGATCTTCCCGCTCATCCCCACCAGTCTGCCTGGACGACGCCTTCCGGCTCAAGGGCGAAGCCGCAGGGGCCGATTGATCCGGAAGGCCCGTGACTCCTCCGCCCGACACCGCAGACGACGAGCGACTCGCCGCCCCCCGGGCGGCGCGCGACCCCCTGGTCGAGTCGTATCGCAAGCTCGCGGACGTCTTCCACGAGCTGCTCTCGGAGCAGTCGCTCGACGACCTCCTGCACCGGATCGCCGACACGGTCGGGGAGCTGATCCCCTACGACGACATCACGTTCTACGAGGCGGACGAGGCGTCGCGCCAGCTGCAGGCCGTCTACGCCCTCGGCAAGGACGCGGTCGAGGTGCTCGCCGACCCGCCGTTCCCCTACGGCGTCGGGATCACCGGCTGGGCCGTCGAGCACCGCGAGCCCGTGCTCGCGAACCGGGCCGAGCTCGACCCCCGTGTCCGGTTCGTCACGGACACCCAGCCCGACCCGGAGTCGCTGATCGTCGTGCCGCTCGTCGCGCGGAGCAAGCTGAAGGGGACCCTCAACATCTACCGGTCGGGCTTCCAGGAGTTCACCGAGGAGGAGTTCCTGCTCGTCGTCCGGTTCGGGGACGCCGCCGCGCTCGCGCTCGACAACGCGCACATCCGCGCCTCGCTCGAGCGCCAGGCGCAGACCGACCCGCTGACCGGCCTCTGGAACCACCGCGCCTTCCACGAGCGCCTCCGGCTCGAGCTCGTCGAGGCCTCGGCCGGGCAGTCGCCCGTCTCGCTCGTGATGCTCGATCTCGACGACTTCAAGCGCGTCAACGACGTCTACAGCCACGCGACCGGCGACGAGGTCCTCTCCGAGGTCGCCGAGATCCTGCTCCGCTCGATCCGCTCGGGCGACTCCGTCTGCCGGATCGGCGGCGAGGAGTTCGCGATCATCGCGCCCTCGAGCGGCCTCGTGGAGGCGCACCGGCTCGCCGTGCGCGTGCAGGAGCAGGTTGCGCGCGTCGTCTTCGGCCCCGTCGGCTCCGTCAGCCTCTCGGTCGGCATCGCCGCCGGCCCCGAGCACGCCGCGAACCCACGCGGGCTGGTCGCGTGCGCGGAGGCGGCGATGATGACCGCGAAGACGCGTGGCCGCGGCCAGGTCGTCGTCTTCGAGGACGGCCGCGCCGAGCGCCCGTCCGAGCACGAGGTCGACCGCCGCGCCGAGATCCGCTCGATCGCCCACCTGAAGCTCCTCCACGGCGTCTCGTCGAAGCTGAGCCGCCTCAACGACGTCGCGAAGATCGGCGCGACGATCGCCGAGGAGCTCCGGCTCCTGATCGACTACCACAACTGCCGCGTGTTCGTCCGCGACGGCGACGACCTCCGCCCGATCGCGTTCCGCGGCGACCTCGCCGCCTCCGGCTCCGCGATGGAGGTGCTGCAGACCCGGGTCGGCGAGGGGATCACCGGGCACGTCGCGGAGACCGGGCTGCCGTACCTCTCGAACGACGCGGCGCGGTCGGAGCTCGGCGTCCAGATCGCCGGCACCGCGCGCATCGAGGAGTCGCTGATCGCCGTCCCGCTCCTCTACGGGGCGTCGGCGGTCGGCGTGATCGTCGTCTCCAAGCTCGGCCTCGACCAGTTCGACCAGGACGAGCTGCGCCTGCTCGAGGTGCTCGCGGGCCACGCGTCGACCGCGCTCGTCAACGCGCGGCTCTACGAGGAGCAGCGCCGCGAGGCGGAGAGCGCGAAGGCGCTGCTCGAGCTCTCCTCGGAGCTCTCGTCGAGCACCGGGCTCGAGGCGGTCGCGACGCGGATCGCCGCCGGCGCCGCGCGGATCATGCGGTCACACCGCGCCTCGGTCTGGCTGCCGGAGCACGAGAGCGGCGTGCTCGCGTGCTGCGCGACGTGGCAGCACGACCCCGCACGGCCGTACTGGCAGGTCGGCGACGTCCTCCCGGAGAGCCTCGAGCGGGTCCTCGCCTCGTCGAGCACGCCGTTCCTGATGACGCGGGACGACCTCCTGGAGCACCTCGTCGACGCCGACGAGCAGGTCTGCGAGACGGCGGTCGTCGTCGCCTTCCCCGCGGGCGCGGGCACCGGCGCGATCGCCGTCGCCCTGGACGCACCCGGCGAGCTGGACGAGCGACGGCGGGAGCTCCTCGCCGGGATCGCCGCCCAGGCGCGGCTCGCCGTCTCGACCGCGCACTCGTTCCAGGGCCTCGAGCGGTCGTTCCTGTCGACGATCGAGGCGCTCGCGAACGCCCTCGAGGCGACCGACGAGTACACCTCCTTCCACGCGCGCTGGATCTGCGACGTCGCGCTCCGGGTGGGCGAGGTGCTCGGCCTCGCGCCCGCCGAGCTGAAGCGCCTCGAGTTGGGCGCCCTCTTCCACGACATCGGGAAGATCGGCGTCCCCGCCGCGATCCTGCGGAAGCCGGGCCCGCTCACCGACGAGGAGCGCGCCGTGATCGAGCGCCATCCGGAGCTCGGCGAGCGGATCCTCTCGCCGCTCGAGCAGTTCGCCGAGGTCCTGCCGATCATCCGCGCGTGCCACGAGTGCTACGACGGGACGGGCTATCCCGACCGGCTGGCGGGCGAGGCGATCCCGCTGGAGGCGCGGATCATCTTCGCCTGCGACGCGTACCACGCGATGACGAGCGACCGCCCGTACCGGGTGGCGCTCCCGACCGCCGAGGCGATGCGCCGGATCGCCGACGCCGCGGGGACGCAGTTCGACCCGCGCGTCGTCGAGGCGTTCCTCGGCGTGCTCGAGCGCGACGGCGTCGGCGGCTGAGTCAGCCGACGCGGCGCAGCACGGTCAGCGCGCGGTCGGCGACGACCACCGACGCGCGTGCCGGGAGCACGGTGCCGTTCGGCGGCCGCTCGGGCTCGGCGGTCGAGAGCTCGTGCGCCCAGCGGCGGCCGAAGCGCGTCGGCGGGAGGACGAACGTGACGGGCTCCCGCCAAGCGTTGAAGAGGACGAGGAACGACTCGTCCGCGACCGGCTCCCCGTCCGGCGCGAGGGTCGGGATCTCGCCCCCGTTGAGGAACGCGCCGAGCGCGAAGGCGTCGCCCCGCGCCCAGTCGGCCTGGGTCATCCGCCGTCCGTCCGGGCGGAGCCACCAGACGTCGGGCGCACCCGACCCGAGCTGCGACTCGCCGGTGAGGAAGGCGGAGCGGTGGAAGACAGGGTGCTCGGCGCGCAGCCGCAGGAGCCGCTTCGCGAACTCGAGGAGCGCCGTCTCGCGCTCGCCGTGGTCCCAGTCGAGCCAGGAGAGCTCGTTGTCCTGGCAGTAGCCGTTGTTGTTCCCCCGCTGCGTGTTGCGGAGCTCGTCGCCCGCGAGGAGCATCGGGGTGCCCTGCGAGAGCAGCAGGGTCGCGAGGAAGTTCCGGGTCTGGCGGTCGCGGAGCGCGTTGACGTCCGGGTCGTCCGTCTCGCCCTCGACGCCGCAGTTCCACGAGCGGTTGTCGTCCGTCCCGTCGCGGTTGCCCTCGAGGTTCGCCTCGTTGTGCTTGCCGTCGTACGAGACGAGGTCGCGCAGCGTGAACCCGTCGTGGCACGTCACGAAGTTGATCGAGGCGAACGGGGTGCGGCCGTCCTCCTGGTACAGGTCGCTCGACCCCGTGAACCGGCGCGCGAACTCGGCGACGGCCGTGTGGCCGCGCCAGAAGTCGCGCATCGTGTCGCGGTACATCCCGTTCCACTCCGACCAGAGGATGGGGAAGTTGCCGACTTGGTAGCCGCCGGGCCCGACGTCCCACGGCTCGGCGATCAGCTTCACCTGCGAGAGCACGGGATCCTGGTGGATGATGTCGAAGAAGGCGGAGAGGCGGTCGACGTCGTAGAACTCGCGCGCGAGCGCCGAGGCGAGGTCGAAGCGGAAGCCGTCGACGTGGCATTCCGTCACGAAGTAGCGGAGCGAGTCCATGATCAGCCGGAGCACCGACGGGTTGGCGGGGTTGAGCGAGTTCCCCGTCCCCGTGAAGTCCATGTAGTGGCGCTCGTCGCCGGGGACGAGCCGGTAGTAGGCGGCGTTGTCGACGCCCCTGAACGAGAGCGTCGGCCCGAGGTGGCTCCCCTCCGCCGTGTGGTTGTAGACGACGTCGAGGATCACCTCGATCCCCGCCCGGTGGAGCGCCTTGACCATCCCCTTGAACTCGCGGACCTGCTCGCCCCGCGTCCCCGTCGCGGCGTAGCCCGCGTGCGGGGCGAGGTACCCGATCGTCGAGTAGCCCCAGTAGTTGGTCAGCCCCCGCTCGACGAGAAAGTGCTCGTCGGCGATGTGGTGGACGGGCAGCAGCTCCACCGCGGTGACGCCGAGGTCGCGGAGGTACCCCACCGCGGCGTCCGAGGCGAGGCCCGCGTAGGTGCCGCGCAGGTCGTCGCGCACGCCGGGCAGGAGCCGCGTGAAGCCCTTCACGTGGAGCTCGTAGATCACGGTCTCCGCCCAGGGGCGGTTCAGGTGCACGTCGCCCTCCCAGTCGAACGTCCCGTCGACGACGACCGAGCGCGGGATCGCGGCGGCCGAGTCCTCGCCGTCGGCCACGTCCTCGTCCCTCGGGGTGTAGGCGAGCACCCGCGCGCGGTCGTAGGCGACGGGCCCCTCGATCGCCTTCGCGTAGGGGTCGATCAGGAGCTTCGCCGGGTTGAACCGGTGACCCGAGGCGGGTGCCCACGGCCCGTGGACCCGGTACGCGTAGCGCTGCCCCGGGCCGACGCCGGGGAGATAGACGTGCCAGTTGTGCGCGGTCTGCTGGCGCACCTCGACCCGCTCCTCGACGTCGTGCTCGTCGTACAGGCAGAGCTCGACGCGGTCGGCCGACTCGCTGAAGAGCGAGAAGTTCGTGCCCTCCCCGCCCCAGGTCGCGCCGAGGGGGAACGGCATGCCGGGCCAGACCGGGCGACTCACCGGGGCACCCTAGCCGGGGCCCCCGGACGACCCGTCAGCCCGCCGCCTCGGCGCGATGGAGGCCGCGCACGCCCCAGACCGCGAGCACGGCGATGAGCGCGAAGGCGACCCCGAAGGCGAGCGCGACCTCGGTCGGGTCGCCCGCGATGAGGCTCCGGCCCGCCTCGAGGAAGTACGTGACGGGGTTCACGGTGGCCACTGTCTCGATCCAGCCGCGGAGCAGGTTCAGCGGGACGTAGACGGGGGCGAAGAAGAGCGCCAGGAACACGGGCATCTGCATCAGCGGCGCGGCCTGGATCGAGCGGAACCGGAAGGCGATCCCGGCGGCCCAGAGCAGGCCGCAGACGTTGACGAGCAGCGCGAGGGTGTAGAGGCCCACGATGTCGACCCCGGTCCCGCCGATGTCCATCCCGACCACGAGCGCGACCACCGTCAGGAGGCCGCCGGTGATGACCCAGCGGACGAACGCGGCGAGCCCGAAGCCGACGAGGATGCCGAGCCGGTTGGGCGACGCGAGCAGCAGGCGCTTCCCGAAGCCCCCCTCGAAGTCGCGGGCGATGCCGAACCCCGTGAAGACCCCGCCGAAGGCGGCAGCCTGCAGGAGGACGAAGACGAACTGGAACGACTTGTAGTCGCCGGGGTAGTCGAAGCCCGGCACCTCCTCGACCTGCGAGAGCCCGCCCGCGAAGGCGGTGAAGAAGAAGAGCGGGAAGAGGATCCCGGGGATCAGCAGGGCAGGCGTGGTCAGCACGTTGTGCAGGGTGCGCCAGGCGACCCCGCTCGCGACCGGCCAGACGCTCCGCGTCATGTCCGCGTCAGCCTCCGCGTCATCGCCCACGAGGCGAGCACGAGCGAGACGATCGCGATCGCGATCGCCACCCCGAAGCCGAGCCCGAGCGCCTTCGGGTCCCAGCCCGTGATGATCAGGCTCCGCACGCACTCGATGAGGTACGAGACCGGGTTCAGCGACGCCGCGATGCGGAACCACTCCACCGCGATCAGGTCGCGCGGGGTGTTCATCGAGGAGATGAAGAGGAACACGAAGAGCAGGGGGAACATCCCCTGCACCGCCTCGCCGCTCCCCGTCCGCAGCGCGAGGAAGGACCCGAGCGCGCCGAAGCCGAGCGACACGATCGCGGCGAAGACGAGGATCACCAGGACGCCGGCCGGGCCGGAGGCGAAGCGGACGCCGACGACGAGCCCGACGAGCACGTAGAAAACGGCCTGGACGAGGCCGAGTACGACGATCCCGGCGAGCTGGCCCGCGAGGAGCGACGAGCCGCGGAGCGAGGTCAGCGAGAGCCGGTTCAGGAAGCCGGTCTGGATGTCGCGCGCGAAGTCGGTGCCCGCGTTCATCGTCGCGAAGAGCGCGCCCTGGATGAACGGGACGGCGAGCGCGAACGCGAGGAACGAGTCCGTCGGGAAGCCCGGGAGCAGGGTCGATGGCTCCAACCCGGCCGCATTGACGAGCATCAGCGCGACGGGGAAGACGAGCGGCGGGATCGCCATCGCCGGCTGGCGCGCGGTCCGGCGGATGGATCGCCCGGCGACGGCCGCGATCTGCGTGAGGGTGACCCCGGGCGTCCACCCGGCGCGCGGTGCCTCGAGGGTGCTCATCGCCGGCGCGCCGCGGCGGGCTCCTCGTCCTCCTCGGCCGCCCCCTCCAGCGTCCTGCCCGTCTTCGCGAGGAACACGTCGTCGAGCGTCGGCGCGCGCAGCTCGACGTCGTGGAGCGCGAGGCCCTCGGCGTCGATCCCCCGCACGACGTCGGCGAGGCCGATGCCCTCGTCGAGCCGGACGGCGAGCTCCCCGTCGCCGAACGGCTCGCCGAAGCGGTCGAGCAGCTCGAGGATCCGCGCGCGGTCGTCGGCGACGGCCGGGATCGCGTGGACGCTCGGGCGCCCGATCTCGGCCTTGAGGGCCGTCGGCGTCCCCTCGGCGACGATCCGGCCGTGGTCGATGATCCCGACGCGGTCGGCGAGGACGTCTGCCTCCTCGAGGTACTGGGTCGTGAGGAACACCGTGACGCCGTCCTCGCGGGCGAGGCGCGCCACCTCGTCCCAGAGCGCGGAGCGGCTCTGCGGGTCGAGGCCCGTCGTCGGCTCGTCGAGGAAGAGCACGCGCGGCCGGTGCACGAGCGCGAGCGCGAGGTCCAGGCGCCGCTTCATCCCGCCCGAGTAGCCCCCGACCTTGCGGTCGGCCGCCTCGGTGAGCCCGACGCGGTCGAGGAGCTCGTCCGCGCGGCCCTTCCGGTCGTGGCGCGGGAGCCCCTGGAGCATCGTCTGGAGCCGCAGGTGGTCGCGACCGGTGAGGAGGTTGTCGAGCGCCGCCTCCTGGAGGGCCGCGCCGATCACGCCGCGCACCTTGGGGCCCTCGCGCACGACGTCGAAGCCCGCGACCGTGGCCGTGCCGGAGGTCGGCGGGAGCAGCGTCGTCAGCATGAGCACGGTGGTCGACTTGCCGGCGCCGTTCGGGCCGAGGAAGCCGTAGATCTCGCCCGGCTCGACCCGCAGGTCGATCCCGTCCACCGCGCGCGGTCCCTTCCTGAACTCGCGCACGAGGGCCTCGACGACGATGCCGTTTGCGGCGTCCACCCCGGGACGCTAGCGGGAGGGCGGCTCGCCGCACGCGGGCACGACCCAGACCGCCCCGAGCGGCGGGCGGGTCACGCCCGCGGAGAACGGCCGGCCGTGGAGGGGCTCGTCCGCGGCCGTGACGCCGCCGCCGTTGCCGATCCCCGAGCCGCCGTACGCCACCGCGTCCGTGTTCAGCACCTCGCGCCAGGCGCCCCCGACGGGCAGGGGGACGCGCCAGTGGTGGCGCACGACGGGCGAGAAGTTGACGACGCAGGCGAGCACCCGGCCGCCGTCGGCGGAGCGGCGGAGGTAGGCGAGCGTGTTGTCCTCCCGGGCGTCGC
>DASTKY010000329.1:0-7415 GCA_035715495.1 Gaiella sp.
CGCCCTCGCGCTCTTCGGGCTGATCGTCGCCCGCGCCGTCAACGCGTTCACCTGAGCGGGCGCGGCCGCCCGTGCTACGGCCCGCTCGCCGCCGGTGGGAGCGTCATCGACGCGCGGAGGGACTCGAGCGGGGTCGCGGGCACCGTGATCACGCCGCGCGTCGGCCGGTCGAGGTCGAACGTGACCAGGAGGAACAGGGTGACGAGGACCGCCGCGACGACGACCGCGAGGAACCCGCGGCCGAGGACCGCGAGGTAGAGCGCCAGCAGGCCGACGGCGATCGCGGCGGCAAGCACCTCGACGGTCAGTACCGCCCCGGGGACGCGGTTGCCGAGCGCCGCGGCGCGGACCGTCTGCTGGTCGATCATGTCGTTCAGGGTCTCGACATAGAGACGCGGCGCCGTGTCCGTCGGCGCCCGCGCCGTCGCCTCGCCCGCGAGCCGCCACAGCTGTCGCTGCACGACCAGTTGGGCGGCGTTCGTACGCCGCATGGCGTCGCTCCCCGGAACCTCGTCGGAGACCTCGAGCGCGAGGTCCGTGTACCGCCGCAGGAGCGCGAGCGACGCGGTGCGCTGGGGTTCGGCGATCAGCTGCGCCCGGAGGTACGTGGTGCCGATCGCGTTCGCCTCGGCCACCGTGGCCGCGCGGCGTGACTCGTAGCGGCCGACAGCGAGGCTCAGCCCGAAGGCGAGGATCAGGCCGACGAGCCCGAGCAGCGCCGCCTGGAGGACACCGATGGGCTCGCGGAGCGCGTCGGTGTGCCGGCGGAGGTAGCGGCCGGCGAGCGCTCCTCCCAGGCAGGCGCCGCCGACGACGACGAAGACGAGGAGCGCGACCGCCCAGCTCGGGAGCGAGAAGAACATGCGCCGACCCTAACCCGTCCCTGCGACCGGGCCGGGGCCGTGGCGGCCGCGCGGGCCGCCACGGTTGTCCGCCGATCGCCGCTACGGGTGCGGCGGGTGCTCGCGGGCGTCGACCACCTCGAAGCCCGCGCTGACGAGGACCTCGAGGGCCGAGCCGCCGCTCGTCGCGATGTGCGACTCGTGCGGCGCGGCGGAGTCGCCGTTCGTCTCCGTCCGGACGATCGTCGCGCCCGGGTACCGCGCCTTCACGGCGGCCTCGACCTTGGACTTGGTCTCGCCCGTGAGCTCGGTCTCGCCGCCGCGCGGGCCGCCGCGCCCCGGCCCCGGGCCGCGGTCTGCCTCGACCGCCGTGGCCTCGAAGCTCGCGCTCACGAGCACGACCTGCTCGGTGCCGTCGGCCGTCCGGATGTGGGCGTGGTAGGCCGTGCCGTACGGCCCGCCGGCCTCCGCGCGGAGGACGGTCGCGCCCGGCACCTTCTCGAGCGTCGCCGCCTTCACCTTCGCCGCGACGTCGCTCGCGAGCGGCTCGCGCTGAGGGCGCGCTCCCGGCGGGGCCTGGCTCGAGCTTGTGGCGGTACTCGAGCCGGTGGAGCCGTCGGTCGCGTTCGCGAGCGCCGCGCCGCCGAGCGCCAGTGCGCCGAGCGCCGCGAGCGTGAGGCCGGTCTTGCGGATGAGAGTGCGCATCGGATGGATCTCCCTTCGTCGGTTCGAGCCATCGTCGGCGCTCCTCCTCGGAATCGGCCGGGGCTCCGCTGAGAGGGCCCTGGGAGTTCCGCGTTGCAGCCGAGGCCCCGATGCGCGAGGATCCCGCCGAGGGGGGCCGCGAGCGGTGACGACTCCCCATGCGGCTGCGCCCCGGGAGCTCCCCCCTTCCTAGGCCCCGTGGCGGACCTTCGGCGCACGGGGGTGCTCGCGGTCCTCCCTCGTCTCCGGCGACTCGCGGTTGCGGCCGCCGAGGGAGTGCGGGATGATCGCGTCACCGTCGTTCCCCCCAACCCGACGGACGCCGCCAGGAGGACCCTCCATGAGCTCGCACCCCTCGCCCGAGGTGGTCGCCTCCCTGATGCCCCGGCTGAGGGAGGACCTCGCGCAGCTGGTCGCGATCCCGTCGATCTCGGAGTGGGGATTCCCGGAGCACACGCGCCCGGCTCTCCTCGAGGCGCACCAGGCCGTCCTCGACCTGCTCCGCGACGCGGGCGTCGAACGAATCTCGAGCCTCGAGCTCCCCGGCACCGCGCCGATCCTGACCGGCGAGATCCCGGCTCCGCAGGGGGCTCCGACCGTGCTCCTCTACGGGCACTACGACGTCGTCCCCCCAGGTGACGAGGAGCAGTGGGAGACACCGCCGTTCGCCTCGACCGAGCGCGACGGCGCGATCTACGGCCGCGGGGCAGCCGACTCCAAGTCGAACATCCTCGTCCACGTCGGCGCCCTCCGCGCGTGGGACGGCAAGCCTCCCGTCGGGATCAAGATCCTCGTCGAGGGACAGGAGGAGGTGGGGAGCCCGCTCGAGGACGGCTACCCGGCGGCGCACCCCGAGCTCTTCGCGGCGGACGCGATCCTCGTCGCCGACGGCGGGTCGATCCGGGCCGGCCAGCCGTCGCTGACGGTGTCGCTCCGCGGAGACGCGCGGATCACCGTCGAGGCGCGGACGCTCGGGAGCAACAAGCACTCGGGCCAGTACGGCGGCGCGGCGCCCGACGCGCTCGTCGTCCTGCTCCGGGCTCTCGCCTCCCTCTGGGACGAGCACGGCGACGTCGCGGTGGACGGGCTGCGCCGCGAGGAGTGGCAAGGGGAGTCGTACACGGAGGAGGAGTTCCGCGCCCTCGCGGAGGTCGAGCCGGGCATGCCGATCGTCGGGACGGGCGGGATCGGCTCGAAGATCTGGAGCGGCCCGGGCCTCACCGTCCTCGGCATCGACTGCCCTGCGGTCGACGGCGCGGCCGCGGCGGTCCAGTCGCATGCGCGGGCGGTGCTCAACGTCCGGGTGCACCCGGAGCAGCCCGCGGCCGAGGCGCAGGCCGTCGTGATGCGCCACCTCGACGCGCAACGCCCCTTCGGGGTGCCGCTCCAGGTGACGGCCGGAGCGACCGGGGACGGGTTCCGGGCGAGGTCGAGCGGGCCTGCCTGGGAGGCCATGGTCGCCGCCATGCGCGCGGCGTGGGGAGCCGAGACCGTCGAGATCGCCACGGGCGGCGCCATCCCGCTCGTCAAGGCGATGAGCGAGGGCGTCCCCGAGGCCGCGATGTTCGTGTTCGGCGCGACGGACAGCTTCGCCAACATCCACGGCCCGAACGAGCGGCTGCTCGTGGACGAGTGGGAGAAGGCCGTACTCGCCGAGACCGTGTTCTTCCACGAGCTCGCCGAACGATGGAAAGGAGCAGCGCGTTGAGCGACGACGCCCATACCGCGGTCGGCGAGGTCGAGGCCGAGGCCAGAGAGCCGGAGAAGCAGGGCTTCCAGTTCCCCGGCACGCTGACGGTCCTCGTCATCGTCACGTTCCTCGTCTGGTTGGCGGCCTTCATCATTCCCGCCGGGCAGTACGAGCGCGTGGACGGCGTCCCGTCGCCCGGGTCGTACCAGCGCGTCGACGCGCCGCAGGACTTCGACGAGCGCGTCGAGGACTTCTTCCTCGCCCCGGTCAACGGGCTCTACGGCCTGCAGGACCCCGAGACCGGGTTCGTGCGTCCCTTCGGCGTGGGGAGCCTCTTCGGGGCGGTGGGCGTGTTCGCGTTCGTGCTCGCGATCGGGGCGTTCATGACGATGGTGCTGGCGACGGGGGCGCTCGACGTCGCGATCGGGAAGCTCGCGTACGCCGTCCGAGGGCGCCCCTGGCTCGTGATCGTCGCCGTCATGACGCTCTTCTCGCTGCTCGGGACGACGATGGGCTGGGCGGACGAGACGCTCGGCTTCTACGCGTTGCTCATCCCGCTCCTGCTCGCGCTCGGCTACGACCGCATGGCGGTCGCCGGGATGATCATCGCCTCGACGACCGTCGGCGCGATGGCCTCGACCGTGAATCCCTTCTCGATCGGCGTCGCGAGCGAGTTCGCCGACGTCGGGATCGGCGACGGGATCGGCCTGCGGTGGATCGGGTGGGCCGTCCTGACGACCCTCACGATCGCCTACGTCGTCCGGTACGCCCAGCGCGCGAAGGCGCAGCCGGAGCGCTCCCTCGTGGGCTTCCTGCCGGAGGACGAGGACCTCGTGAAGAAGGAGGCCTCCGCCGCGAGCCTCTCGCTGAGCGGGCGTCAGAAGGTGATCCTCGGAATCACCGCGTTCACGTTCGCGCTCCTCGTGTTCTCGGTCATCCCGTGGGACTCCATCTTCGACCTCGGCGTGAACGTCGACCCGGTCACGCACGAGCCGTTGCCGAACGACCCGTGGTGGAACCTCGGCTGGTGGTTCCCCGAGCTGATCGCCCTCTTCCTCGTGGCGTCCGTCGTGGTGGGCCTCGTCGCGGGCTACGGGGAGAAGCAGATCACCGGGCACATCATGCGCGGCTTCGGAGACTTCATCGGCGCGGCCGTCGCCGTCGTGCTGGCCCGGGGCGTGACCGTGATCCTCAACAACACGCAGACGATCGACACGATCCTGAGCTGGATGGAGGATCTCGTCAGCGGGTCGAACGCCGTCGGCTTCACGACGCTCGTCCTCCTCGTCAACACCGGGATCGCGTTCATCATCCCCTCCTCCTCGGGGCACGCCACGCTCGCGATGCCACTCCTGGCGCCGCTCGGCGACTTCGCCGACGTCTCGCGGCCGCTCGTCGTCACGGCGTGGAGCTGGGGCGCCGGGATCGCGCGCTTCGTCACGCCCACGAGCGCGGTGGTCATGGCCGGCATCGCACTCGCAGGCGTGCGGTACGACAAGTGGATCCGCTTCATGCTCCCGCTGATGGGGATCCTCGCCGTCGCCTGCATCGTGATGCTCGGGCTCGCGGCGCTCCTGGAGTAGGACGTGGCCTGCGGCGCCGGCGCGGCACCGCCCGACCAGGGTCCACGCCGGGTGGTGCCGTGAGCGACGAGACCATCACCTACCTCGTCCTCGCGGCCGTCGTCGCCGTGTTCGTGTGGGACCGCCTGCCGGTCGCGGTCGTCGCGGTCGGCGTGGCGCTCTCGCTGTGGGCGACGGGCGTCCTCGACCTCGAGCAGGCGCTCGCGGGCTTCGGCGACCCGACGGTGCTCTTCATCGCGGCGCTCTTCGTCGTCAGCGAGGCGCTCGACGCGACCGGGGTCACGCCGTGGGCGGGCCAGCAGCTGGTCGCCCGCGCCGGCGAGAGCCGGACCCGGGTCCTCGTGTCGATGATGCTGCTCTGCGCCGGCCTGACCGCGCTGATCACGGTCAACGGCTCCGTCGCGGCGCTCGTCCCCGTCGTGGTCGTCATGGCGGTGCGGCTCCGCCGTGCGCCGTCGCAGCTCCTGATGCCGCTCGCGTTCGCTGGCCACGCCGGCTCGCTCCTCGTCCTCACGGCCTCGCCGGTCAACGTCATCGTCTCCGAGGCCTCCGAGGACGCCGGGGTCGGCGGGATCGGATACTTCGACTTCGCGCTCGTCGGGATCCCGCTCCTCGTCGGCACGATCGCGATCGTGGTGCTGCTCGGCGAGCGGCTCCTCCCGCACCGGACGCCGCGGTCGATGCCGCCGGACTTCAGCTCGCACGCCCGGACGCTCGTGCACCAGTACGGGCTCGACGAGCCGGAGGCGCTCCTGACGCGCGCGCAGGGCGCCGCCGAGGTCGTCCTCCCCCCGCGCTCGGGCCTCGTCGGCCAGACCGCCTACCCGGGGATGATCACCTCGAGCGGCGACCTGGTCGTCCTCGCGGTGCAGCGGAAGGCGGAGGAGCTGCCCGGGGAGACCACGCTCGAGGTCGGCGACACGCTGCTGCTCCAGGGGAGCTGGGGCGCGCTCGACGAGCACCTCGGCGACCCGGACGTGCTCGTCGTCGACGAGCCGGGGTCGGTCCGGCGCCAGGCCGTCCCGCTCGGCCCGGGGGCGCGCCGGGCGCTGCTCGTCCTCGCCGGGATGGTGGCGCTCCTGGCGACAGGCGCCGTGCCGCCCGCCGTCGCCGGGCTCCTCGCGGCGGGCGCGATCGTGGTCACGGGCGTCCTCTCGATCGAGCAGGCGTACCGCGGCATCGGCTGGACGACGGTGATCCTCGTCGCCGGGATGATCCCGCTCTCGACCGCGATGACGCAGAGCGGCGCCGCGACGCGGCTCGCGGACGGGCTCGTCGACCTCCTCGGCGACGCCGGCCCGCGCGCGCTGCTCCTCGGCCTCGTGGTGCTCGTCCTCGTGCTCGGGCAGCTGATCTCGAACACGGCGACGGCGCTGATCGTGATCCCGATCGCGGTCTCGGCCGCGGCGGAGCTCGACGTGTCCGCGAAGCCCCTCCTGGTCGCGGTGGCGGTCGCCGCCGCGGCCGCGTTCATGACCCCCGTCGCGACCCCCGCGAACCTGATGGTGCTGGAGCCCGGCGGCTACCGCTTCGGCGACTACTGGAAGCTCGGGCTCCCGCTGCTCGCGCTCTTCGGCGCCGTTGCGGTCCTCCTCGTCCCCGTGATCTGGTCCTTCTGACCATGCGCGTGGAGCCGGAGCACGAGGACGACCCCGGCCGGTTCGTCTCGACCGGGACCCTGCCGTCGCCCGAGGACGTGCGGGCGGTCGTCGACGAGGCGTACGAGCGGTACCGGGCGGAGCCGGCGGGCGAGCGGTCGAGCGTCTATCCGGCGCTCGCCCGGGTGGACGGCGGCCTCTTCGGCATCTGCGTCGCCGGCACGAGCGGCGCCGTCTACGGGGCGGGCGACGACGACGTGCCGTTCACGCTGATGAGCGTCGCCAAGCCCTTCGTCTTCGCGCTCGTCTGCCAGGCGCTCGGGCCCGAGGAGGCGCGGCTGACGCTCGGCGTCAACGCGACGGGGCTCCCGTTCAACTCCGTCGTCGCGGTCGAGCGCAGCCCGGACGGGCGGACGAACCCGATGGTCAACGCGGGTGCGATCGCGACGACGAGCCTCGTCCCGGGCGCCGGGCTCGAGGAGCGCTGGCAGCGGCTGCGGGACGGGCTCTCGCGCTTCGCCGGCCGGCCCCTCGAGCTCGACGACGAGGTGTACGCGTCGGCCGCCGCGACGAACGACCGCAACCAGGGGATCGCGAGCGTCCTCTCGAGCCTCGGCCGCCTCGCGTGCGACCCCGCCGAGGCGACCGACGTCTACACGCGTCAGAGCTGCCTCGCAGTGACCGCGCGCGACCTCGCCGTGATGGGGGCGACCCTCGCGGGCGGCGGCGTGAACCCGGTCACCGGGGAGCGGGTCGTGGACGCCGGCGTCTGCCGTTACGTCCTCGCCGTGATGACGACGGCCGGGCTCTACGAGACGTCGGGCGACTGGCTCTACGAGGTCGGGCTGCCGGGGAAGAGCGGGATCGGCGGCGGCATCGTCACCGTGTCGCCCGGCAAGGGCGGCCTCGGGGTGTTCGCTCCGCGGCTCGACGCCGCGGGCAACAGCGTCAAGGGCCAGCTCGTCTCGCGGCACCTGTCGCGCCGCCTCGGCCTCGA
>DASTKY010000330.1:0-10352 GCA_035715495.1 Gaiella sp.
CAGCAGTGCGCTCGCCCAGGCGCCCGCGGTGACGACGACGGCGCGCGCCGTCAGCTCCTCACGCTCGAGCGTCAGGCGGATGCCGCGGCGCTCGCGCCCGAGCTCCTGCACCCGCGTCCGCTCGCGCACGTCCACGCCCGCCTCCCGCGCCGAGGCCAGGAGCGCCGCGTACGCCCGGTCTGCCCGGGAGTAGCCGCCGTCCCCCTGGTAGACGGCGGTCTCGCCCGCCTCGAGGCGGACGGGGAAGCGCGATGCCACCTCGGCCGCCGAGAGCGTCTCGTACGGGACGCCGCACGCGGCGAGCGCTCGCCCCGTCTCGGCCGCCACGGGGCCGATGTCGAGCGAGCCGACGCGCTCGATCAGCGTCGTGCAGGACTCCTGCTCGAGCTCCCGCCACGCGGCGTCGGCCGCCTGGGCCAGCCGGACGAAGCGCTCGTCGGGGTAGTTGAGGCGGAAGATGCGGGACGTGCCGTGGCTCGACCCGCGGTCGTGACCCAGCTCGAACTGCTCCAGGAGGACGACCGAGCCTGCCCGCGCGCCGAGCGCCCGCGCCGTCGCGACCCCGACGATGCCCGCGCCGACGACGACGATGTCCGCGTCGGGTCGCACCGCGGCATCATCGCACGACGGTCCCAGCGGACGACGACGTGCGAGGATCGGCGCATGGAGCTCGATCTCGGGGCCCTCTTCCGACCGGGCTCGGCGCACGGCAGCGGCTGGCGGCGGATGCCCGCGGTGGCCGGCGAGGCGATGATCGCGACGAGCCATCCGCTCGCGAGCGCTGCGGGCCTCGCGGCGTTCCGCGAGGGCGGGAACGCGGTGGACGCCGCCCTGGCCGCGGCCGCGGTCCTGACCGTCGCCGAGCCGACGGACAACGGCGTCGGCGGCGACGCGTTCGCGCTCGTCTGGCACGACGGGGCGCTGCACGGCCTCAACGGCTCGGGTCGCTCGCCGCGGGTCCTCGACGGGGGCGGGGTGGACGTCTCCGGGCCGCGGTCGGTGACCGTGCCCGGGGCGGTACGCGCGTGGGCCGATCTGGCGGACCGCTTCGGGCGGCTCGGCCTCGAGCGCCCGCTCGCGCGCGCGGCCGACCTCGCCGCGCGCGGCGTCGCCTGCACGGCACGCATCGCGGACAAGTGGGCGCGGGCGCACGACGCCCCGTTCCCCGCGCCGCGCCTCGGGGAGCGCTTCGTGATCCCCGGGCTCGCCGGGACGCTCGGGCGGATCGCGGCGGAGGGGCCGGAGGCGCTCTACGAGGGCGAGGTCGCGGCCGCGATCGCCGACGCCTGCTGGCTGGACGCGCAGGACCTCGCGGAGCACCGGTCCGAGTGGGTCGAGCCGCTCCGCTACGACTACCGCGGGGTGGAGGTCTGCGAGCTGCCGCCGAACGGGCAGGGCGCGGCCGCGCTCGTCGCGCTCGCGCTCTACGACGGCCTTTCGCCCGGCCTGCACTCGCAGGTCGAGGCGATGAAGCTCGCGCTCGCCGACGCGCACGCCCACGTCGCGGACGGGCCGCTCCCGCCGGAGCTGCTCGAGGCCGCGCACCTCGCCCGGCGCCGCGCGCTCGTCGACCCGGGCCGGGCGCTCGACCCCGAGCCGTCACGGCTGCCGCAGGGCGGCACGACGTACCTCTGCGCCGTGGACGCCGAGGGCACGGGGATCTCGCTGATCCAGAGCGTCTACGGGTCCTTCGGCTCGGGGGTCGTCGCGGGGAGGACCGGGGTCGTGCTCCAGAACCGCGCCGCGGGCTTCGTCGAGGACGAGGGCCACCCGAACCGCCTCGCCCCCGGCCGTCGCCCGTTCCACACGATCATCCCGGGGATGCTGCTCGAGGGCGACGGGCTGCTCGGGCCGTTCGGCGTGATGGGCGGGCCGATGCAGCCGCAGGGCCACCTGCAGGTCGTGCTGCGCCTGGTCGACCACGGCGACGACCCGCAGGCCGCGCTCGACGCGCCGCGCTGGCGCGTCGACGCCGGTCGCCGCGTCGCGCTCGAGCCGGGACTCTGGCACGCAGCGCCGGAGCTCGCGCGGCTCGGCCACGACGTCGCGCGCGGCGAGGTCGTGCACGACTTCGGGGTCGGCCAGGCGATCCTGCGGCTCGGCGACGCGCTGGTCGGCGGCTCGGACGGCCGGGGCGACGGCTACGCGGCGGGCGTCTGACCGCGGTCAGTACGCGCTCGAGGCCCGGTAGCGCGAGCTCGCGGCGCGCGCCGAGTACGTCGCGAGGTCGATCGCGAACCCGATGCCGACGATGATCCACTCCCAGGTGTCGACCCCGACGACCGGCGACCAGACGACGAGGTAGGCGAGCGTCGTCCACGGGAGGAAGAGGATCCCGAGGAACGGCCAGACCCATGTGCTGAACGCGAGGTCGAAGCGGTTCGAGTCGAAGATCCACCAGAGGACGAGCGCGATCCGTGGCCCGATGAGCCCTGCGGTGAGTGCCAGGCAACACATCGAGAGGGACTATCTCGCGTCCGCCGGACGGAGTCCAGCCGTCTCGGTCACGGCAGGCTCAGGGCGCCGTGCTGATCTCGACGAGGTTGTCGTCGGGATCCCGGACGTACACCGAGAGGATCGTGCCGGTCGCCCCGTCCCGCTCGCCGGGGCCGTCGACGACCGCGACGCCCTCGCGGTCGAGGTGCGCGAGGATCGCCTCGAGCGGCTCGTCGGTCAGCACGCAGAAGTTCCCGCTCCCCGGGACCGTCTCCCGCGCGATCGACGGCGAGGCGACCGCGTCCCGCAGGCTGAGCTTGTTCGCGCCGAAGTGGAGCGACCACCTGCCGGCCCGCGCCTCCCGCGCCGTCATCCCGAGCACGCGCTCGTAGAAGGCGATCGTCGCGGGGACGTCGCGGACGCAGAGGACGAGGTGGTCGAGGCTGCGGACCGCGAGCACTCAGGCGGCGCCGGCGAGGTCCGTGAACTTCGCGTAGCGCTTGAGGAAGCTGAGCTTGATCGCGTCTGTCGGGCCGTTCCGGTGCTTCGCGAGGATCAGCTCGGCGAGTCCCTGCGCGTCCGACTCCTCGCCGTTGTAGTACTCGTCGCGGTAGACGAAGAGCACGAGGTCGGCGTCCTGCTCGATCGAGCCCGACTCGCGCAGGTCGGAGAGGATCGGGCGCTTGTCGTGGCGCTGCTCGACCGCGCGCGAGAGCTGGGAGAGCGCCAGGATCGGGACGTCGAGGTCGCGGGCCAGCACCTTCAGGTTCCGCGAGATCTGCGAGACCTCCTGGACGCGGTTCTCGACCGTGCCGCCCGAGGTCATCAGCTGGAGGTAGTCGACGACGATCAGCCCGAGGTTCGGCTCGCGGCTCTTGAGGCGCCGCGCCTTCGAGCGCAGCTCCATCATCGTGATCGAGCCCGTGTCGTCGACGTAGATCGGTGCCTTCATGAGCTTGTCGCAGGCGGCCGTGAGGCGCGGCCAGTCCTCCTGCGTGAGCTTCCCCGAGCGCACGCGGTTCGACTCCACCTTCGCCTCGCTGCACATGAGCCGCTGCGTGACCTCCGCCTTCGACATCTCGAGCGTGAAGAGGGCGACCGGCATCCCGGTCCGGACGCCGAGGTTCGCGGCGATGCAGAGCCCGAGCGCGGACTTCCCCATCGACGGGCGCGCCGCGAGGATGATCAGGTTCCCGGGCTGGAAGCCGGAGGTGAGGCGGTCGAGGTCGCGGAACCCGCACGGGATGCCGGTGACCTCCGCGCCGGCCTCGTAGAGCTTCGTGATCCGCTCGAAGCTCTCGGTGAGGAGCGGCCCGATCTGGTCGAAGTCGCCCGTGACCCGCTGCTGCGCGAGGTCGAAGACGATCTGCTCGGCGCGGTCGACGAGCTCCGCCGTCTCCCCGAGGCGCTCGCGCCCGAGGCGGACGATCTCCTGGCCCGCCTGGATCAGGCCGCGGAGGGTTGCCGCCTCCTTGACGATCCGCGCGTAGTGCTCGACGTTCGCGGTCGCCGAGACGAGCGCCGCGAGCTCGGCGATGCGCGCCGCGCCGCCGACCTGCTCCAGCTCGCCGCGCTCCTCGAGCTCGTTGGCGAGGGTGATCGCGTCGACCGGCTCGCCCTTCCCCCAGAGGCCGAGGCACGCGCGGTGGATCGTCCCGTGCGAGCCGCGGTAGTAGTCCGACGCGTCGATGATCTCGGTGACCGCGCCGATCGCGCTGTCCGAGAGCAGCATCGCGCCGAGGACGGCCTCCTCCGCCTCGATGTTCTGGGGCGGCACCGCGGCGGCGGGGATCGCGTGCGTCGTGCTCACGGGGCGGGATTCAAGTCGCAACGGCGGACGGGACACGACTCGGGGAGGCGTGTGGGTCCCGCGGGCGGGTGGTTTCCCGCAGTACCGGCCAGAATAGAACACACGTTCGCATGATGTCAACAGGCGCGGACGCCGCGGGCGGGCCGTTGTCCCCCGCTCGGCGGCGGTCGTCCACAGGACGCGCCCGGTTGTCCCCACGGACAATCCCGCTCCGTGCGTGGAGTTCGTGCGGTCGTCCACACGCCGCGCGCTCCGTGTGGACGGCCTGAGGAAAAGCGACGGGGGCCCGCAGGCCCCCGTCCGGGTCATGCCGCCGGCTCGTCCTCGGCGGGCTCGGGCGCGGGCGCCTCGACCTCCGCGACGGCGTCGGCCTCCACCTCGGCCTCCGCGGCGAGCTCGGCCTCGAGCTCCTCCTCGGCGGCGAGCTCCTCCTCGGCGAGCGCCTCCTCGGTCGCGCGCACGGCCTCCTCGTGGGCGCGCTCGGCTGCCTCGGCCTCGGCCCGCTCGGCGGCCTCCAGCGCCGCGAGCTCCTCCTCGGGCGGCAGGTCGCCGCCCTCGGGCACGACGAGGGTCTTCACCTCGGCGGTGACGCCCTCGAACACGTGCACGGGGATGCTGAAGCGGCCGATCCGCTTGATCACGTCGAGGTCGATCTTGCGGCGGTCGACACGGATCTTGCGCGTCCGCCAGAGCTCCTCGGCGATGTCGGTCGGCGTGACGGAGCCGAAGAGGGCGCCCGTCGGCCCGGCCTTCACCTCGAAGCGGAGCACCGTCTTCGTCAGCGTCGCCGCGATGTCGGCCGCCTGCTCGGCGGAGCGGGCCTCGTGGCGGGCGCGGTCCTCCTCGATCCGGCGGATCTCCGCCAGGCGACCCGGGGTCGCGACCTCGGCGAGCTGTCGCGGGAGGAGGTAGTTGCGTGCGTAGCCGCGCTTGACGTCGACGACGTCGCCCTTGAGGCCGAGCTTCTCGACGTCACTGCGCAGGATGACCTCCATCACGACCCCTGCACGTACGGGAGGAGCGCCATCTCGCGGGCGCGCTTCACGGCGACGGCGACCTGGCGCTGGTGCCGGCGGCACGCGCCGGTGATGCGCCGGTTGCGGATCTTGCCCTTCTCCGAGATGTAGCGCCGGAGCTGGTTCACGTTCTTGTAGTCGACCTCCGCCACCTTGTCCTTGCAGAAGTGGCAGCTCTTGCGTCGGCCCCCTGCCCCTCCGGGCGCGGGCCGCTTGCGAGGTGCTGTCTTCGCAGCCATGTTCGCCTCCTAGAAGGGGATGTCGTCGTCGGTCGGGGACGTCGGGAAGTCGTTGCCGGGCGTCGCAGGCGCCGAGGGCGGGATGTAGCCGCCGCCGCCGCCACCACCGCCCTCGCCGTCGCCGCGGCTCCCGAGGAACTGCACCGAGTCGGCGACGACGTCGACCGCCTGGCGCTTGTTGCCCTCCGGGGTCTCCCACTCGCGCCACTCGAGGCGGCCGTCGACGGCCACCGGGCGGCCCTTCGAGAGGTACTGGGCGCAGCGCTCCCCCTGGTTGCCCCAGACGGTGATGTCGAAGTAGTTGGGCTTGTCCACCCACTGGCCCGTCTCGTCCTTGCGCCGCGTGTTGACGGCGAGGCGCAGGTTGCAGACGGCCGTGCCGGACGGCGTGTGGCGCAGCTCGGGATCCTTCGTCAGGTTGCCGACGAGCACGACGCGGTTGATCGACACCATCGCTACTCCTCCTCCGGGGCGTCCACGGTTCCGCCATCGTCGCCCATCGCCGGGGCGGGCGCCATTGTCCCGGCCGAGCCCGACTCGACGCGACGTGTCGCGAGGTGGCGGAGGACGTCGTCGTCGATCTTCAGCACGCGCGAGACCTCGTCGAGGGTCTCCGGGGTCGCGCTGAACGTGAGGAGGTGGTAGATCCCGTCCTCCTTCTTCTCGATCGGGTAGGCGAGCTTCCGCCGGCCCCACTCGTCGTGGCGGTCGAACGTGCCGCCGCCCTTCTCGACGAGGGTGCGGACGCCGCCGACGATCGCGGTCTGGCGCTCCTCTGCGAGCTCGGGGTCGAGCAGCAGCAGCATCTCGTAATCGGTCACAGCAGTTCCCTCTCTCGTTCCTTCGGTCTGAGTCGGCCCCGCCGGGTGATGCGCACACCCGGGAATCGGTGGCGCGCGGCGTGGCAGGAAGCCGCGGAATGGTAGCAGCGAGGCGGGGTAGGATGGCCTCCGTGCGCAGGCTCTTCGGGTGGGTCGCCGGCCTCGTCGGGATCGCGGCGGCCGCGAGGTACCTGGCCCGGCGGAGCCGGGCCGCCGCGCCACCGCCCGCACCGCCGACGACCGGGACCGACCCGGCCGAGGCGCTCCGCCGGAAGCTGGACGAGACGCGCACCGAGGCACCGGCCCCGCCGCCGCCCGACACAGCGACCGCCGACGAGACGCCGCGCGAGACGCTCGAGGAGCGCCGCGCCCGCGTCCACGCGAAGGCCGAGGCCGCCATCGCCGAGATGCAGGAGCCGCCTGCGTGAGCGACGAGGCGGCGACCGCCGACCTCACCGAGCAGCTCGCGCGCCTCGAGGGCCAGCTCACGGAGCTGCACGCGGAGGTGCGCCGGCTCGGGGTCGCCACCTCGCTGCCCGTCGACCCGATCGACCCCCCGCCCACCCCGGCGGCGTACGCCTGGCTCGGCGCCCTCGAGGCGCCGGTGCGGCGCCGCCCTCAGATGCCGCGCCTCCTGCTCGAGGGCCTCTTCCTCGCCGCGGCGGCGGCCGCCGCCGCGATCGCGGAGCTCGATGCCGTGGCGATCGCGGGCGTGATGGTCGGCGCCTGGGTGCTCGTCGCGCTGATCGAGTGGGCGGCGTCGCGCGCCGACCGCCGCCAGGAGCTCCAGGCCTATGCACCCGCCCCGGCCGCGCCGCCCGGCGCGGACCCCGCGTGGTACGCGCCGCCCGTCGAGCAGACGTTCCTCGACGTGGAAGCCGCAGGCGACTCCGTCACCGCGGTGACCCGCCTCCCGCCCCCCGTCGACGAGGTCGAGGCCACCGTCGAGCAGCGGCCGTAGCCGCTCGCGAAGCACCGCAACTGCCCCTCGTGCACCGCCCGTAGGCTTGCGCGCGCGTGCTGTTCCCGACGGCCACCTTCGCGATCTTCTTCCTGATCGTCCTGCCGCTCTCGTGGCTGACGATGCCCTGGCCGCACCGCTGGCGGCCGTTCATCATCGTCGCGAGCTACGTCTTCTACAGCTGGTGGGACTGGCGCTTCGTCTTCCTGCTCGCCGGCTGCACGCTCTGGAACCAGGTGCTCGCCGTGCGCATCTGGCGGGCGCGCTCGCAGTCCCAGAAGAAGTCGCTGCTCTTCCTCGCGCTCGCCGGGAACCTCGCCGTCCTCGGCTACTTCAAGTACTACGACTTCTTCGTCACCTCGAGCGACAACCTGCTCTCGGTCGTCGGGCTCGACATGCCGCTGGAGGTGAAGTCGATCGTCCTCCCGGTCGGCATCTCCTTCTACACGTTCATGGCGATCAGCTACGTCGTGGACGCCTACCGCGGCGAGTTCGAGCCCACGACGCTCGAGAAGTTCGCCGTCTACCTCTCGTTCTTCCCGCACCTCGTGGCCGGCCCGATCGTCCGGCCGGGCGAGCTGATCCCGCAGCTCGAGACGCCCCGCAACCCGCGCAGGGTCGACACGAGCCGCGCCTTCTACCTGATCGCGACCGGGCTCTTCAAGAAGGTGGTGATCGCGAACTACCTCGCGTCGTCGATCGTCGACGAGGTCTTCGCGGCGCCGGGGCAGCACTCGTCCCTCGAGATCCTGATCGCGGTCTACGCCTACGCGGTGCAGATCTACGCGGACTTCTCGGGCTACACCGACATCGCGATCGGGATCGCGCTCCTGCTCGGGTTCTCGTTCCCGCAGAACTTCGACTCGCCCTACGCGGCGGGCTCGCTCCAGGACTTCTGGCGGCGCTGGCACATGACGCTCTCCCGCTGGCTGCGCGACTACGTCTACATCCCGCTCGGCGGCAACCGCGGCAAGCGCCCGATCCTCACCTACCGCAACCTGATGCTGACGATGCTGATCGGCGGGCTGTGGCACGGCGCAGCGTGGACCTTCGTCGTCTGGGGGGCGCTCCACGGCTTCGGCCTCGCGGCCGAGCGCTTCTGGCACGAGCGCCATCCGGACCCGCCCCCGCAGACGACGTGGAAGCGCTGGCGCGCGCGCCTCCTCACCTTCCACTTCGTCTGCTTCGCCTGGATCTTCTTCCGCGCGAGCTCGTTCGACGACGCCTGGGCGATGATCACGGGCCTCTTCACGCGCTGGGGCGAGGCCTCGCCGCTCGTGACCGGCGGCGTCCTCCTCGCGATCGCCGTCGGCATCGGCTCGCAGTACCTCCCCGCGCGCATCCCGCGGCTCGTGATGGCGCGGTTCTCGCGGCTGCCGGTGCTCGGGCAGGCGACCGTCCTCGCCTTCGCCCTGACGCTGACGAGCGTCATGGGTCCGGAAGGCGTGGCACCCTTCATCTACTTCCAGTTCTGATGCCCGACCGCCCTCTCCCTTCCCTGCCCCCGTTGCCGGAGGACGAGCCGGCCACGGTCGAGCCGTCCGCCGTCGCACCGCCCACGCCCGCGACGCCGCCCGCTCCGCCGCCGGCCCCGCGCCGGCGCCGCTCCGACGACGGGGACACGCCCCGCCGGCGGCAGTGGAGCGCGGGCCACGCGCTCGTCGTCACCGTGCTGGCCCTGGCGATCGCCCTCCTGCTGAACGCGCCGGGGATCCACAAGTCGGCCTACAACAAGCCCGACGGCTGGTCTCGCGACGTGACGATCGCCTTCACCGGCCCGCTCGCCGACGTCAGCCACGCGCTGCTCCTCGACCGGCCGCGCGCCGGCGTCCAGGCGCTCATCGGGCGCTCGGGCAGTGACGAGATCGACACGGAGATCGCCCTCCCCGAGACGCCGACGACGCCCGTCACCACGCCGCGGACGACGCCGAAGCCGTCCCCGGGCTCGACGTCGAAGCCGAAGCCGACGCCGCCGGCGGTGCCGAAGAAGGTCGCGTTCACGCCGGACCGGAAGCTCAAGCTCTGGATCGCCGGCGACTCGCTCGTGATCACGCCCGGGTACGCGATCGTCCGGGCGGCGGGGTCGAGCCCGGTGATCGAGTCGGTCGGCGGCGTCGACGGCCGCGTCGCGACCGGGCTCACCCGCCCGGACGTCTACAACTGGTTCGACGAGATCCGGTCGCGCGTGAAGGAGCTGAAGCCGCGCGCCGTCGTCCTCGCCTTCGGCGGGAACGACGACAAGGCGTACATGACCGGCGTCCCGGACGGCGTCTCGATCGGCGACTTCGGCGGCTCCACCTGGCGTCGCGAGTACGCGCGGCGCGTCGGCGGCGTCATGGACGTGATCAACAAGGCGGGCAGCTTCGTGATCTGGATCGGGCTCCCGCAGACCCAGTCGTCCGACCAGACGCGCCGCTTCGACGTCGTCAACGCCGTCGCCCAGAAGGAGGCCCGCAAGCGCGAGGGCAAGGCGGCCTTCATCGACACGTACACGATGTTCGCCGGGGACGACGGCGGCTACGCGGAGTTCCTCCCGGACGGCGCGGGCCGGCTCCGGAAGGTCCGCGCGGGCGACGGCGTCCATTTCGAGCGCGACGGCGGGGACATGATCGCGCGCGAGGTGCTGAAGCTCCTGAACCGCGCGTACGACCTCACGAGCTGGAAGAAGAAGGCCAAGGGCACCGCCTGATGCGCGTTGTCGCCCGCCGGGCGACCGCGTAAGCTCGCCGCGTGGCCGCCACCCTTGCGCTCGTCGCGGCGTTCCTCTTCGCCCTCGCGGCGACCCTGCAGCAGAAGGGCGCGCTCAACCTGCCGACCGTCTCGCTCGCGAGCCCCGCGTCGCTCCTGCGCCTGGTCGGGCAGACGATGTGGCTCATCGGGACGCTCGCGCTGCTCGCCGGCTACGTCTTCCAGGCCGCGGCGCTCGACCGCGGCCGCCTC
This sequence comes from Gaiella sp., assembly GCA_035715495.1. Classification (GTDB taxonomy): domain Bacteria; phylum Actinomycetota; class Thermoleophilia; order Gaiellales; family Gaiellaceae; genus Gaiella. Next base: position 10,224 of record DASTKY010000330.1, read on the forward strand.
GCGATCATCCAGCCGCTGCTCGTCACGACCGTGGTCTTCGCGCTGCCCCTCGGGTACCTCCTCACGCGTCAGCACGTCGGACGACGCGAGATCCTCGGGGCAGCGGTGATCGTGCTCGGCCTCGCGATG
>DASTKY010000331.1:0-2431 GCA_035715495.1 Gaiella sp.
TCCGTCTCCCGCGCCCGCGCCCGCTCGTCGGCGAGGAACGTCGCCTCGTGGACGAGTACGTCGGCGCCGGCCGCCGCCTCGACGACCGACCGCGCGGGCGCCGTGTCGCCGGTGAGGGCGATCGCCCGACCGCGCCGTGGCGCCCCGACGACCTCCTCCGGGCGGACGACGCGGCCCGAGTCGAGCGTGACCGCCTCGCCGCGCTGCAGGGCGCCGCGCGCCGGGCCATCGGGCACGCCCAGCGCGTCGGCGGCCTCCACCTCGAAGCGGCCCGGACGGCCCTCCTCCCGGAGCGCGTAGCCGATCGCGCCGGGCCCGTGGGCGACCCCGAAGGTCGCGATCCGGTACCCGTCCCGCTCGATCGCGTCCCCGGGAGCGAGCTCGTCCACCGCCAGCGAGTACGTGAGCCGGCCGATGACGACGCGGAGCGCCTCGAGCAGCGCGCGCGTCCCCCGCGGGCCGTGGACGGTGACGCCGGTCTCCCGGCCGCGCAGCGCGAAGGTCTTGAGCATCCCCGGCAGGCCGAGGACGTGGTCGGCGTGGAGGTGGGTGAGGAAAACGTCCTCCAGGTCGCCGAGCCCCGCGTCCGAGCGGAGGAGCTGGCGCTGCGTGCCCTCGCCGCAGTCGACGAGGAGCCGGTCGCCGCCCCGGCGAATCAGCGTCGCGGAGGTCCCGCGCGCGGCGGTCGGCGCCGAGCCCGCGGTGCCCAGGAAGACGAGGTCGAGGTCCACGGGCGCGGATCGTAACCCCGTCCGATCCCGCGGCCGCGCCTGCCCGCCGAGCGGGCGCCACCCGTCAGCCGGTCGGGAACTGGAGGTCGGTGTAGACCATCTCGCCCTTGAAGAGGCGCGCGTCCGGGTCCCACGGGAAGAAGATCGCGTTCCGCCACGTGAGCTTCGCGCCCGTGGGCTCGTTGTCGAGCCACCGCCCCTCGTGCGTCGCGGTCACGATCGCCTCCTCGCAGACGCCCTGAGGACCGATCACGATGTAGTCGAGGTCGAAGTGGATGTCGGGGAACGCGGTGAGCAGCTCGGTGTAGAAGCGCGTCGCGCCCTCGTGGCCCTCCCAGCGCGCGCCGGTGCCCGCGACGGTGTAGACGCAGTCCTGCGTCAGGGTCGAGAGGAGGCCGGCGATGTCGCGGTTGTCCTCCGCCTTGGAATGGGTCTTCCAGAGCTCGCGGATCGCGTCGTGCTCCTCGGGTGAGGAGGGGCGGCGCAGGAGCTCGAGGATGCGTTCGCTCGCCATGTGCGGCCTCCGCTGGTCGACGTCGGGCCGGCGCGCGGTCGCGCGCCGCGGAGCGGACGCTAGCGCGTGCGACGCCGGGCTACGACGGGAGGACGAGCACCTGGCCCGGCACGATCGTCGCCGAGCCCAGGTCGTTGCGCTCCTTCAGCTCCCAGACCCCTTCCCGTGGGTCACCCGGGAACGTGCGCACCGCGATCGACCAGAGCGTGTCGCCCGGCTGCACGCGGTACTGCCGCTCAGGCCCGCCGGCGCCGGTCTCACCCGCGAAGAGCGCCCAGAGCAGGACGGCCGCGACGGCGACGAGCAGGAGACGCGCGAAGAACGAGGTCGAAGCGAACATCTGTTCGCATCATGACAGAACACATGTTCGGTGTCAAGAGCCGCCGAGCACCCGCACCACGGTCGTCGCGCGGCTCGGGTTCGCCTCGGCCGCGATCCGCACGGCCACCGTCGCCTTCTCCCCGGTCGGCCGAGGGAGGGTGACCGTCGTGCGCCGCTTCGGGCGGACGGCGCCGGTGGCGCAGGCGCCTGTCTGGACGGTCCGCGCGGCGAGGAGGCGCTTCGCACTCGAGAGCGTGTGCGTCCCGTGGAGCAGGCACACCCGGACGGCGGCCCCCTCGGCGGCGGCGAGGTTGACCGTCACCGCGGTCTTCGTCGCGGCCAGGCGCGGCCGCTCGAGGCCGACGACCTTCCCGCTCGGGCGCCACCGCCGCGGCTCGCTCGGGCACGTCGTCGACGCGATCGCCGTGCCGACCGCCTCCGCCGCGGGGCGCGGCGTGCCGTCGACGCGGTACAGGCCCGCCTGGAAGCCGGTGCGCAGCGCGTCGTCCCGGAAGCCGAAGACGTTGACCTGCGCGACGTCCGGATCGCAGGTCGCGCGTCGCACGAGCTCGCCGTAGATCGACGCCTGAGCGCGCTCGCTCGTGACCGGCACGTTCTCGCTCCCGACGTACCCCTCGAGCCCCGTCGTGTCGACCTGCCAGCCCACCTCGTCGAGGTAGAGCCGCAGCCCGTCGACCGTCGTCGGCTGCTCCGTGCCCGCGAACGCGTCCCAGAGCGCCTGCTTGACCCGGTCGAGGTTGACGAAGCCGGCATTCGGCCAGGGGTAGCCGCGGGCGAGCGGGTCGGTCGCGACGTTCGGGTACGGGTGGAAGCTGAACCCGTCCATGAGCGGTCGCTCGCGGCC
>DASTKY010000332.1:0-3953 GCA_035715495.1 Gaiella sp.
CTCGGGCAAGACGCTCGCGGCTTTCCTCTATGGGATCGACAAGCTGACCGCCTCCCCCGGCGAGGGCCTGCGCCTGCTCTACGTCTCGCCGCTGAAGGCGCTCAACTACGACGTGGAGCGGAACCTCCGCGGGCCACTGGCCGGGCTCGGCTCGCAGCTCTCGGTCGGCGTGCGCACCGGCGACACGGCGCAACGCGACCGGCAGCGGATGCTCCGCACGCCGCCGGACGTGCTGATCACGACTCCCGAGTCGCTCTACCTGCTCCTCACCTCGCAGGGCCGCGAGATGCTCCGGAGCGTCGAGACGCTGATCCTCGACGAGGTGCACGCGGTCGCCGGCACGAAGCGCGGCGCGCACCTCGCGCTCTCGGTCGAGCGGCTCGACGAGCTGAACGAGACGCCGTTCCAGCGCATCGGCCTCTCGGCGACGCAGCGGCCGCTCGAGGAGATCGGACGCTTCGTCTCGGGCGGCCGGCCGATCCGGCTCGTCGACGCCGGCACGCGCAAGGAGCTCGACCTCGAGGTGGTCGTCCCGGTCGAGGACATGCGCGAGCTCAACGCGCGGAGCGGCCTCAGCCAGCCGGTGATGCCCGACGGCGTCGAGATGACCTCGGGGTACGAGCCGACCGCGCGCTCCATCTGGCCGTCGATCTACCCGGCGCTCCTCGATCTCGTGCGCGCGCACCGCTCGACGATCGTCTTCGTCAACAACCGGCGCCTCGCCGAGCGGCTCGCGCTCCGGATCAACGAGCTCGCCCAGACGCAGGCGGGCGAGGGCGAGCCGCCGCAGGAGATCGCGCGCGCGCATCACGGCTCGCTCGCCCGCGAGCAGCGGCTCCTGATCGAGGAGGACCTGAAGGCGGGGCGCATCCCGTGCCTGGTGGCGACCTCGAGCCTCGAGCTCGGGATCGACATGGGCGCCGTCGACCTCGTGATCCAGGTCGAGAGCCCGAAGTCGGTCGCGCGCGGGCTGCAGCGGGTCGGCCGCGCCGGCCACGAGCTCGGCGCCACCTCGAAAGGCCGCATCTTCCCGAAGTTCCGGGCCGACCTGCTCGAGTGCGCGGTCGTCGCCAAGGCGATGCGGGAGGGCGCGATCGAGGAGACGGCGATCCCGCGGAACCCGCTCGACGTCGTCGCGCAGCAGGTCGTCGCGATCTGCGCGGACGAGGAGATCGCGGTCGACGACCTCCACGAGCTCGTGAAGGGCGCCTATCCGTTCGCCGAGCTGACCCGGACGCAGCTCGAGAACGTCCTCGACATGCTCGCCGGCCGCTACCCGTCGGACGAGTTCGCGGAGCTCCGGCCGAGGATCGTCTGGGACCGGACGGGCGGCGTGATCCGCGGCCGCACCGGGGCGCGGCGGCTCGCGGTGACGAATGCGGGGACGATCCCCGACCGGGGCCTCTTCGGCGTCTTCCAGGTCGAGGGCGGCGGGCGCGTGGGCGAGCTCGACGAGGAGATGGTCTACGAGGCGCGCGAGGGGCAGACCTTCATGCTCGGCGCGTCGACCTGGCGGATCGAGGAGATCACCCGCGACCGCGTCCTCGTCTCGCCGGCCCCCGGGGTGCCCGGCGCGGTCCCGGTCTGGAAGGGCGAGGGCGTGGGGCGCCCGTACGAGCTCGGCGCGCGGATCGGCTCGGCGACCCGCGAGCTCGCCGCGCTCTCCGACGAGGGCGCTGGGAATCGCCTCCGCACCGACTTCCACCTCGACGAGTGGGCGGCGCGCAACCTGCTCGAGTTCCTGCGCGAGCAGGAGCGCACGTCGGCGCTGCCCTCCGACCGGTCGATCGTCGTCGAGCGGTTCCGCGACGAGATCGGCGACTGGCGCGTCTGCCTGCTGACGCCGTTCGGCGGGCGCGTGCACGCACCCTGGTCGATGGCGCTCGCGGCGCGGATCCGCGACGCGCTCGGCCTCGAGGTGCAGTCGCTGTGGTCGGACGACGGGATCGCGCTCCACTTCCCGGACGCCGACGCGCCGCCCCCGCTCGCAGACCTCCTCGTCGAGCCGGGGGAGCTCGAGGACCTCGTCGTGCAGGAGGTCGGCTCGACCGCCCTCTTCGGCTCGCGGTTCCGCGAGAACGCGGCGCGGGCGCTCCTCATCCCGCGGCGTCGGCCGGGCCAGCGCACGCCGCTCTGGCAGCAGCGCCTCAAGGCGCAGAGCCTGCTCGAGGTGGCGCGGCGCTACGGCTCGTTCCCGATCGTCCTCGAGACGTACCGCGAGTGCCTCCAGGACGTCTTCGACCTGCCCGCGCTCCGCTCGATCCTGCACGGGCTCGCCACGCGCGAGCTCGACCTCGTCGAGGTCGAGACGCCCTCCGCCTCGCCGATGGCTGCGTCGCTGATGTTCGACTACGTCGCGACCTACATGTACGAGGACGACACGCCCGCCGCGGAGCGCCGCGCGCAGGCGCTCTCCCTCGACCGCGAGCTGCTTCGCGAGCTGCTCGGCCAGGAGGAGCTGCGCGACCTGCTCGACCCGGGGGCGTTGGCGGACGTCGAGGGCTCGCTGCGCCCGGTGCCGCGCAACGCCGACGAGCTCCACGACCTCCTGCGGCGGGTGGGCGACCTCCGGGACGACGAGCTCGACCCGGGGTTCGCAGAGACCCTCGTCCGCGAGCGGCGCGCGTTTCGCGCGACTCTCGGCGGAGAGGACGCGGTGATCGCCGCCGAGGACGCGGGCCTCTACCGCGACGCGCTCGGGGTGATGCCGCCGGGCGGGCTGCCCGAGACGTTCCTCGAGGCGGTCGACGACGCCTTCGACCGGCTCCTCCTCCGCATCGCGCGCGGGCGCGGGCCGTTCACGACCCGCGAGGTGGCGGCGCGCTACGGCCTGGACGCATCGCTCGTCGAGGAGGCGCTCGCCGGCCTCGAGGCGCGCGACCAGCTCGTTCGCGGCGAGCTCCGGCCCGGTGGGGTCGAGCGCGAGTGGTGCGACCCCGACGTCCTGCGGCGGATCCGGCGCGCGTCCCTCGCCGTCCTCCGCCGCCAGGTGGAGCCGGCCGAGCAGGCCGCGCTCGGGAGCTTCCTCCCCGGGTGGCACGGCATCGACCGCCGCGCCACGCTCCGTGAGGCGCTCGTGCCGCTGCAGGGGCTGGCGCTCCCCGTGAGCCTGTGGGAGACGGAGATCCTCCCGCGGCGCGTGCCCGGCTATCAGCCGGCCTCGCTCGACCAGCTGTGCGCGACGGGCGAGGTGGTCTGGACGGGAGCCGGCCTCGACCGCGTGGCGCTCTTCTACCGCGACGACGCCCCGGTGCTCGGGCCGCCCGCACGCGGCGAGCCGCTCGAGGGGCCGGTGCACGACGCCGTCCGGGCGGCGCTCGCGACCAGCGCGGCCTTCTGGCCCGAGCTGCTCGGCCGCGTCGACGACGACCGCGCCGACGTGCTCGCCGCGCTCTGGGAGCTCGTCTGGAACGGCGAGGTGACGAACGACGCGTGGGCGCCGCTCCGCGCCCAGCGCCGGTACGGGATCCCGACCGCCGAGCGCCGGCCGCGGCGCTTCTCGCGCTCACGGGCGGCGGGGGACGTCTCCACGGTCGGACGATGGTCCCTCGCGACGCGGCTCTTCGAGCCGCACCCCGGCGCGACGGGCACGGACCGTCGCGCCCTCGCCGAGCTGCTGCTCGAGCGCCAGGGGATCGTGACCCGCGACGGCGTCCGCGCGGAGGGCGTCGTCGGCGGCTACGGCGCGGTGTACGGCGAGCTCAAGGCCCTCGAGACGATCGGCGCCTGCCGCCGCGGGTACTTCGTCGAAGGGCTCGGCGGCGCGCAGTTCGCCCTGCCCGGCGCGGTCGAGCGGCTCCGCGAGCTGCGCGACGCGACGGCGACGGAGCCGCTGGTGCTCGCCGCCGCCGACCCGGCGCAGCCGTACGGAGGCGTCCTCCCGTGGCCGAAGCGGGCCGCCGCGCGCGCGGCGCGGGTCGCCGGCGCCCACGTCGTCCTGCTCGGTGGCGCGG